>DATMZL010001480.1:0-2128 GCA_035607075.1 Polyangia bacterium | reverse complement strand
ACCGGCGGCATGGCCGCGGGTGGACGTGGCGGCGCAGCTGCAGGCGGCCGTGGCGGAGCGGCTGCAGGCGGCCGTGGTGGCTTCGGCATGGGCGCCGGTGGACGCGGCGGTATGGGCATGGGCAACGGCGGTCGCGGCGGCATGATGGCCACCGGCGGTCGCGGCGGCTTCACCTTCATGGGTGCGGCCGGTACGACAGGCGCGGGTGGAACCGCGGCGGCCCTGCTGGAAGATGACACTGTCGCAGCGCCTGCGGACGAAGCACCCGCCGAAGAAGCGCCGCCGGCCGACGAAGCTAACTGACGGGAACCGCCGTCGGTGCAGAGCCCGAGTCCTGCTCGGGCTCTGCTTCTTCCGCGCTCATCAGGTCGCGCAGCTCCTGGCCGGAGATTGTCTCCTTGGCCAGCAGCAGCTGCGCGGCCCGCACCAGGACCTGGCGCCGGCGCGAGAGGATCTCGGCGACGCGCTCGCGCTGCTCGTCGATGATGCGGCGGACTTCGTCGTCGACGGCGCGCGCGGTCTGCTCGCTGTACTCGGGGCGCGCCAGCGGTTCGATGGGCGATTGAAGCATCATCGCGCGGCGATCTTTCTCGAGGCTGACCTGACCGAGGCGCGGGCTCATGCCGAACGTCTTGACCATGCTGCGCGCGATGTCGGTCGCCTTGCTGAGATCGTCGTGCGCGCCCGTCGAGACCTCGTCGAAGATCAGCTCCTCGGCCACGCGACCGCCCAGCAACGTCGCGACCCGGTTCTCCAGCTCGCTCTCGGTCATGAGGAAGCGATCCTCTGTCGGCAGCTGCATCGTGTAGCCGAGCGCTGCGATGCCGCGCGGGATGATCGAGATCTTGTGGACGTTGTCGGTGCCGGGCAGGGCGGTCGCCACCAGCGCGTGCCCGAGCTCGTGGTACGCGACGCGCTTCTTCTCGTCGGGTGACAGCACGCGGTTCTTCTTCTCCAGGCCGGCGACGACGCGCTCCACCGCCTCCTGCAGCTCCGCGAGGCCGACCTTATCCCTGTTCTGGCGCACGCCCAGCAACGCGGCCTCGTTGATGATGTTTGCCAGATCGGCGCCCACGAAGCCGGCGGTCATCGCCGCGATCGTCTCGAGGTCGGCGGTGGATTCGATCGAGACCTTGCGCGCGTGCAGCTTCAAGATCTCGAGGCGCGCGGGTTTGTCGGGGCGATCGACGAGCACGTGACGATCGAAGCGGCCGGCGCGCAGCAGCGCCTGGTCGAGGATCTCCGGCCGGTTCGTCGCGGCCATCAGGATCACGCCGACGCGCGCGTCGAAGCCGTCCAGCTCGACGAGCAGCTGGTTGAGCGTCTGTTCGCGCTCCTCGTGCGCGACCGGACCCACGCCGCGCGCCTTGCCCAGCGCATCCAGCTCGTCGATGAAGATGATGCACGGAGCCTTCTGCTTCGCTTGCTCGAAGAGATCGCGCACGCGCGCGGCGCCGACGCCGACGAACATCTCGACGAAATCCGAGCCGCTGATCGAGAAGAACGGAACGCCCGCCTCTCCGGCGATCGCGCGCGCCAGCAGCGTCTTGCCCGTGCCCGGCGGCCCGACAAGCAGCACGCCCTTCGGCAGCTTCGCGCCGAGCCGCCCGAAGCGCGCCGGCGTCTTGAGAAAGTCGATGACCTCGCGAAGCTCGTCCTTCGCCTCGTCGACGCCGGCCACGTCGGTGAACCGAACGTTGACGTCCTTCTCCATGTAGACCTTCGCCTTGCTTCGGCCGAGGGTCATGAAGCCGTTCTGTCCCGCCTGCCCGAGGCGGCGGATCATGAACATCCAGAACGCTCCGATGACCGCGATCGGAATCAGCCAGCCGAGCGCGTCCCGCCAGAACGTGCTCTCGACGACGCCGGTGGCGCGCACGCCGTGCGCGGCGAGGTCCTTCAGCAGATCGGGATCGTCGATGCGTACGGTCTCGAACGCGCCGCGGTTCCTGCCCAGGGCGTCGGTCGGCGGCGACGCGGCCGGCTTGGACGGTTGCGGCTCGGCGGGTGTCGCCGGTTGCTGCTGCTTCGCCTGCGGTTGCGGCTGTTGCTCGGGCTTCGCGCTCTGTTGCTGGGGCGCCGGCGCTTCGGGCTCTTTCATTCGTCCCTGGATGACGGTCTTGCCGAT
>DATMZL010000341.1:0-9268 GCA_035607075.1 Polyangia bacterium | reverse complement strand
CGTCGCGCACGCGCACATCGTGCTGCCCGCCGCGGGCTGGGGCGAGAAGGAAGGGACGTTCATCAACTCCGAGCGGCGGATCGGCCTGTTGAAGAAGGTCGCGCGCGCGCCGGGCGAAGCGCTGGCCGACTTCTACATCTTCCGGCTGATCGCCGAGGCGTGGGGATGCGGGGAGATGTTCGCGCGCTGGAAGACGCCCGAGGAGGTGTTCGCGCTGCTCAAGGAGGTGACGCGCGGGCAGCCGTGCGAGATCACCGGCGTCACCGACTACGGCATGCTGGACGATCGGCGCGGCATCCAGTGGCCGCTGCGCGCGGGCGAGGACGTCGCAGCCGGCAGCGAGCGCCGTCTGTTCGAGGACGGCCGCTTCTTCCACGAGGACGGGCGGGCGCGCTTCATCTACGAGGCGCCGCGCGCCGTGCCCGAGCCGACCGACACGCGCTATCCGTTCGCGCTGCTCACCGGGCGCGGCAGCTCCAGCCAGTGGCACACGCAGACGCGCACGGCGAAGTCGGCGCTGCTGCGCAAGCTGTACCCGTCGCAGCCGTACGTGGAGATCAACCCGGGCGACGCGCGCACGCTGGGTCTTTCGCCCAACGAATGGATCGTCGTCGAGTCACGCCGCGGCGCCATGCGCGCGCGCGCCCACCCGACGTACGTCGTGCAGCCCGGGCACCTGTTCATCCCGATGCACTACGTCGACACCAACTTATTAACGCTGGCGATCTTCGATCCGCACTCGCGCCAGCCCGCGTACAAGCACTGCGCCGTCCGCGTGCGCCGCGAAAGTGACGCTCCTGGTCTGACCTGACCGGCCTGCTTGTTGCTTGGCCGTACGAGCGTGCGCAAGAATCAGGCGATGTCCCGCGCGTGGCGTATCGGATTTTTGAGTGTGTGCGCGCTGCTGGTGGTCGCGGGCGCGGATTGCGACGACGAGAAGACGTGCACGGCCAGCTCGGAGTGCGCCTCGGGCGAAACGTGCGCGACCGCGGGAACCGCAAGCCAAACGGCGAGTGCCCGCTCGGCTACGCGTGCATGAACGTCACCACCGCCGACTGCCCGGTGTGCGACGTCGTCATCGTCGCCTGCGTCGCCGCCCCACCCCGCCCGCTCCGCTGAGCTTTTGGGCTAGTCGCCGTGCGGCGACTTCTTCGCGCCGTGCTTGCGAAGCTCGGCTTCCAGCAACGCCTGTTGCTCGCGCAGGTGCCAGGGGACGTCTGCGTAGACGTCCTCGAACAGGCTGGCGATCGACGGCTTCGGCGACACGCGTTCGGCTTCGGCGATCGCGTCCCGGATCTCCTTCGCGACTTCCTGCTGGACCCTGACGTCGAAGCCGTCGGGGAATTCCCCCCGCGCCTTCATGTAGTCGCCCAGGCGATCGAGCGGATCGCGGCTCTTCCACTCGGCCGGCTCCGTCGGATCGCGGTAGGCGCTGGGATTGTCCGACGTGCTGTGCGCACCCATCCGGTAGGTGCGCGCTTCGATCAGCGTCGCGCCCTCGCCGCGGCGCGCGCGCGCCGCCGCCTCACGCACGACGTGGATCATCGCGAGGATGTCGTTGCCGTCCACGAGGATGCCCGGCAATCCGTAGGCGACCGCCTTCTGCGCGAACGTCGGCGACGCGGTCTGCCGTTCGCGCGGCACCGAGATCGCCCAGCCGTTGTTGCGGCAGATCAAGATCACCGGGATCTTGAAGACGGCGGCGAAGTTCGCGCTGACGTGAAAGGTCGGCGTCGACGTCGCGCCCTCACCGAAGAAGCCGACGGCGACGTCGTCCTTCTTCTGCAGCTTGGCCGCCCAGCCCGCGCCCACGGCGGTCGGAATCTGCGAACCGACCGGCGAGCTGATGGACACGAAATTCAAGTTCTTCGCGGTGTGGTGCACCGGCATCTGCCGGCCCTTCACCGTATCCTCGGCGTTGCCGAACATCTGGCACATGAACGTGCGCAGCGGGTACCCGCGGTACAGCGCGGCGCCCGTCTCGCGGTAAGCGGTCAGGATCCAGTCGCTGGGGCGCAAAGCGTGCGCCGTGCCGTACGGCACCGCTTCCTCGCCGCTGCACGAGAGGTAGAAGGCGATTCGCCCGGTCCGCTGCATCACCAGCATCCGCTCGTCCAGGACGCGCTGAAGCGTGATGGCGCGGAACAGCCGGCGAAGCTCGTCGCCTGTCAGTTTGGGCTCGCGTTCGGGGTGGACGACGCGCCCTTCGTCGTCCATGACGCGGATGACTTCGAGCTTCATTGGCCCTGCGGACCGCGACCCGTATAATCGGCCGACGCGCGGTCGTCAAGCACCCCACCCAACCGGAAACGCCAGCCCCAGAATGAACAAATGATAGAGACCCCCATGCGAATCCAACCCAAGGACGTCGTCAGCTTTGCCGGCCGCGATTACATCGTCGAGGGCACGGTCACCTACCACCTCGGCGGCAAGACCTTCTTGCTCGCCCGCGCCGTCGACGGCGAGCTCGTGTTCTGGATCGAGGCGCTGCGCGACGAGGCCGACGACCGCCTGCTCGTGCTGCGCGAGATCCGCGACCTGGAGATCGCCGTCCCGCCGCCCGAAAGCATCAGCTACCACGACCTCATGTACGTGCAGCGACTGTCCGGTCGCGCCAGCATCGAGATCGCGGGGCGCGTGCCGGAGCGGACCACGGGCAGCGCCGACGTCTGGCGCTTCCGCGCCGCAGGCGATCTGTTCCTGCAAATCGAGGAAGGCGGCGGGCGCGTGTTCATGCTGGCGGGCGAATCCGTTCACCGCGGGATGATCGACGTGCTGCCGGGCCGCTGATGGCCGGGAACAGCTTCGGCAGCTCGTTCCGCGTCACGACCTTCGGTGAATCGCACGGCCCCGCCGTCGGGGTGGTGATAGACGGCTGTCCGCCCCGCCTGCCGGTGACGGTCGAGGAGATCCAGGGGGAGCTCGACCGGCGGCGGCCGGGGCAGAGCGCGATCACGACGCAGCGCCGCGAGGCCGACCAGGTCGAGATCCTGTCGGGCCTGCACGAAGGCCTGACGCTGGGGACGCCGCTGGCGATGCTGGTCCACAACCAGGACATGCGGTCCGGGGACTATGAGGAGATGAAGACGAAGTTCCGTCCTTCGCACGCGGACTTCACGTACAAGGCGAAGTACGGCATCCGCGCCTGGCAGGGCGGCGGTCGCGCCAGCGCGCGCGAGACGATCGGTCGGGTGGCGGCGGGCGCGGTCGCGCGCAAGGTGCTCGCAGGCGTCGGAGCCGGCGGCCGCGGCGTCGACATCGTCGCCTGGGTCGAGCGCGTGGCGGATCTCGAGGCGTCCGTCGACGCGGCGACGGTCACGCGCGAAGCTGTCGACGCCAACATCGTGCGCTGCCCGGAGGCCGGCACCGCGGAGAAGATGATCGCGCGCATCGACGAGGCGCGGAAGGCGGGCGACTCGCTGGGCGGCGTGGTCGCGGCGGTCGCGCGCGGCGTGCCCGTCGGGCTGGGCGAGCCGGTGTTCGACAAGCTGGAGGCCGACCTCGCGAAGGCGATGCTGTCGCTGCCGGCGTCGAAGGGCTTCGAGATCGGGAGCGGGTTCGCCGGCACGCTGCTGACCGGCAGCCAGCACAACGATCCGTTCTACGACGCAGGCGGGCGCGTGCGCACGCGCAGCAACCGGTCGGGCGGCATCCAGGGCGGCATCTCGAACGGCGAGGACATCAACCTGCGGGTCGCGTTCAAACCGACCGCGACGATCTTGCGCGAACAGCAGACGGTCGACGAGGAGGGCCACGACACGACCATCAAGGGGCGGGGACGCCACGATCCCTGCGTGCTGCCGCGCGCGATTCCCATCGTGGAGGCGATGCTGGCGCTCGTGCTCGCGGATCATTTCCTCCGGCAGCGCGGGCAGTGCGGCTGATCAGGATCGCCGCCGGCGCCGCTGCCGCCGGCGCGATCGTCGCGGGCGCCGGCTGCAAAGGCCGCGCTGTCGACCTGCTGGCGCTTCCCGTCGACGCCGGGATGCCGGCCCCGCCGGTGCCGACGGAGGAGCCGCGGGAGATCCACTTCACGTTCACGGCGCGCGACGCGGTCACGTTCGACTGGCGCGGCAGCGACGGGACGCTGCGCTTCTGGGCGAAGGGCATCGCGCCGCGAACCGTGCAGGCGAAACCGCCGGCGCCCGCGGCGCCGTTCTCCTCGCCGGGTCCCTGGCAGGAGGCGGTCGCCGACGGTCTGGTTCCCGGAACCGAATATCTCTACGAGGTCGGTCATCCGGTGCGGCCGACGACGCATTCGTTTCGCGCGCCGCCGACCGCCGGCGCCACTGGATTCAAGTTCATCGCCGTCGGCGACATCGGCGCGGCGTCGTCGTGGCCGGCCGCGGCGGTCGTTCACCGCGTGATCTCATTGCAGGACCCGGCGTTCGTGATCGCGCTCGGCGATCTGACCTACGCCAACGAGACGGGGCAGGCCGACGTCGATCGCCACTTCGACGACGTGATGGCCTGGTCGCGGCGCGCGGCGTACATGCCGGTGTGGGGCAATCACGAGTGGGTCGACAAGCGCGACGACCTGCGCAACTACAAGGGCCGCTTCGCGCTGCCGCATGCGGAGGCGTCGCCGGGCGCGCCGGCGGCCGGTTGCTGCGGCGAGGACTGGTACTGGTTCGACTACGGCGCGGTTCGCTTCATCACGTATCCGGAGCCCTACACGGCCGAGACCTGGCCCGACTGGGCGAAGAAGGCCGAACCGATCTTCGCCGAAGCGCAGGCGGACGCGCGGATTCGCTTCATCGTCACCGCGGGCCATCAACCCGCTTACACCTCGGGGCACTACGGCATCCAGCCGGTCTTGCGCCCGATCCTCGATAATTTCGGCAAGCGCTTCGGCAAGTACGTCCTCAACCTGAACGGCCACGGCCACAACTACGAGCGTACGAAACCGCAGGCGCACGTCGTCCACGTGACGGCAGGGATGGGCGGCAAGTCGCTGGAGCACGCGGCGACCCCGTGTCTGTTCCCCGACTGCAAGCAGCCGTCGTGGGTCGCGTTTCGCGCCATCCACCACGGCTTCGTGAAGCTGGCCGTGCGCGAGGAAGGCATCGCGCTGGAGGCGATCTGCGCGGGCGCGTCGGCTAAGGAAGAAAACATCCACTGCGGCGACGGCGAGGTCATGGACGAGACGGTGATCCCGGCGGGCCCGTCGACGCCCGCAGCGCGCCCCCGCGTCAGTGCCGCGGGACGCTGAGCCAAGCCAGCACGCCGCCGCCGGCCAGCACCGCCCCGCCGACGACCATCCACTCCGACCACGACCAGCGCCCCACGTCGCGCAGGAGCGCCGGCAGCTTCGTCCAGCGCCGCTGCGATGAACGCCGCAGCACCGGATGGAACAATTCGTTGCGCTGCAGGTCTTCGCGGAGCCGCCCGACGCGATCCGAAAGGCTTCCCGGAAGCTTGGTCGCTCCGAAGGCAACCACGACGATGAGCGCGATGACGACCAGCTCGGGTAAGGTCAGGTTCGCGATCGCCAGCTCCGGCAGTCCCAGACTTCCCACGCGGCCAGTATGACCCGCGTCCGGCGAGGCGCACGTGATCTCGAGCGGCTGGCCCTCACCCCTACCCTCTCCCGCAAGCGGGAGAGGGAGAAAGATCCGGTCCCCTCGCCCGCGTAGCGGGGAGACGGTTAGGGTGAGGGGCCGCTGGCCCGCGCGTTATGATTCGCAGGCGGATGTCGGCGCTCGCGAGGATGTTTCTCGTCGCGGTGATCGCGACGTCGACGGCGTGCTACCGCGCGCGGCCGGCGGGACCGACGCGCACGATGGTGCATCCGAACGGTCTCGCGTTGACCGTCCCCGAGACGTTCGGCGGCAAGCGTGTCGCCGTCGCACAGACGCCGACGGGGTTCTCCGTCGGGCTCGAACCCCACTCGCCGCGCCTCGTGGAGCACACGCTGGTGACGTTCAACGCCGGTAGCGCGTCGCCGGCCGGAACGTGGCCGGAAAGGCGCACCGTCCGCGGCGCCACCATCCGCTATTTCGTCGACAGCTTCCCGGACGCCAGCGCCGGCTCGGGCGGACCGGAGTACGAGCTGCGCGCCTGGGAGCCGGCGCGCGGCGGACACGTCGCCTACCTGCAGCACGTCCAGACTGAGGAAGGCCCTGATTTCTCGCTGATCTGGGCGCTGATCGCCTACACGAAACCCCCGCCATGACCAGACTCCCCTGTAGCGCCGGGCGCTGATAGGCTGCGCGCCGCTGTATGTCGGAACCTGCCCCCAGCTCGATCACCAGCCTGCCCAACCTGCTCAGCCTTTCGCGGCTGCCGCTGGGCGGCGTGTTCTGGGTCGCGCTGGGCTCGACGCCCACCACCGTGAAAGCGCTGCAGGCGCTGGGCGTGATGGCGCTGGCGGCCGTGACCGACGTGCTGGACGGGAACATCGCGCGCCGCCGCGGCGCCTCCTCGGCCGGGATGGGATCGTGGCTGGATCCGATCTGCGACAAGCTGTTCGTGGGCGCGGTGCTCGCGGCGCTGCACGTCCAGCGCGGCGTGCCGCTGTGGCTGCTGGCGCTGATCGTCGCGCGCGAGCTGCTGCAGCTGCCGATGGTGGTTGTCTATCGCGTGTTCCCGACGCTGCGGCACTGGCTGCGCTACGACTTCCGCGCCAGCACCTTCGGCAAGGCCGCCACGATCATGCAGTTCCTCGCGATCGGCTCGCTGGTGATGGGATGGCCGGCCGCGATCCCGTTCGCGTGGGGCGCGTTCGGGCTCGGGATCACCGCGCTCATCGACTACGTCCGGCGCGCGATCACGATCGGGCAGCAGCGACTTGTTGAAGGCCACGTAGAAGCAGACGCACACGCAGCCGCAAACGAAGGGAAGCGACGATGACCAAGACGACAACCCTGGCTTTCCTGCTGCTTGCAGGCGCTTCTTTTTCGGCGACGGGGTGCCATAGTGGCGACATGCAGACGAAAACTCCCGCACGGCCGCTGGTGGGCGGCGTCGAACGTCTGGACCCGGCACTGGACCAGCTGGTGGCGCCCGACGCGCGCCCCGAGGTGCTGTCGCAAGGTTACAAGTGGTCCGAAGGCCCCGTCTGGACGCACGGCGCGCTGCTGTTCTCCGACGTGCCCAACAACGTGATCTGGCGCTGGCACGAGACCGAGGGGACGCGCGAGTTCCTGCGCCCGAGCGGCTACACGGGCAGCGTCCCGCGCGGAGGCGAACCCGGATCGAACGGCCTGGCCGTCGACGCCGCCGGCCGCCTGTACATGTGCCAGCACGGCGATCGGCGCATCGCGCGCCTCGCGCCCGACGGCAAGTCGTTCGAGACCGTCGCCGACCGCTACGAGAACAAGCGGTTCAACAGCCCGAACGATCTTGTCGTGCGCCCGGACGGCGACGTCTACTTCACCGATCCGATCTACGGCTTGGTCCTCCACGAAAAAGATCCGGCCCGCGAGATCCCGTGGAGCGGCGTCTACCGGGCGCGCGCCGACGGACACGTCGAGCTGCTCGATCGGACGCTGACCTTCCCGAACGGCCTCGCGTTCTCGCCCGACGGCAAGACGCTGTACGTCGCCGTGTCCGATCCGGCGCGCGCGATCTGGATGGCCTACGACGTCGACGACAAGGGCGGCGTCAAGGGCGGGCGCGTGTTCTTCGACGCGACGGCGTTCGTGAAGGCGGGCAAGAAGGGGTTGCCCGACGGCATGAAGATCGACGTGGCGGGCAACATCTTCGCGACCGGTCCGGGCGGCGTGTTCGTGTTCTCGCCGGAAGGCACACACCTGGGCACGATCGTCACCGGCGAGCCGACCGCCAACTGCGCGTTCGGCGACGACGGCAGCACGCTGTACATGACCGCCAACGACAAGCTGACGCGCATCCGCCTCAAGACCCGCGGCGCCGTCGGCCAGTAGGCGGAGGACTGCGATGGCGTCGCCGCCGCCCGCCAGCGATTCGAGTCCGGCCCAGCCCAGGTTCCGCTGGCTGCCTCCGCCGAATACGCGCAACTATCACCTGTTGCTCGGCGGCGTGGCGATGCTGCTGCTCGGTCCGCTCGGCGGCGTGACCAGCGCGTACATGTTCTTCACGCTCGGGTTCGCGGTGGGCGGGCAGGTGCTGGCGGGGATCCTCGGATCGGCGGTGACGTTCGGCTACGGGCCCGAAGGCAAGCACGGCGGCAACTACATCCAGACGCTGGCGGCGTCGGTCGCGTCGATGGCGGGCATGTGCGTGCTGATCCAGGCGATGGTCTGGCTGGGCATGCCGCTGCCGGCGAGCTGGAAGCTGATGCTCTACTTCGGCTGCATCGGCATGTTCGGGATCGGCGTCGGTATGCTGTACACGCCGGTGCTGGTCGACCGGCTGCAGCTCGAGTACCCGTCGGGCCACGCGGTCGCGAACATCCTGCGCGCGCTGACGGATCCGAAGCTACTGCGGCGATCGATCGGGCGGCTGGGCGGTGGGACGGGCGCCGGGCTGGGCGTGGCCGCCATCGCCGCGCGCGTGAAGTTCGTCGAGGAGACGCTGGGGCTGTCGGCGTCGACCGTCGGAGCGGGGTTGATCGTCGGGTCGCGCATCGGCGTGCCGGCGGCCGTCATGGCGGGCGTCGGTTGGTTCATGACGCCCTACCTGCGCGACATCGGCATCCTGCGGCCCCAGGATCCGTTCCGCAAGATTGGTTTCCTGGTCGGGCTGGCGATGATCTTCAGCGCCGGCCTCGTCGATCTGACGTTCATCGCGCTCGAGGCCGCGAAGCGCGTGCGCGAGCGGCGCGGCGCGCCGGTGCCCGTGCAATCGGGCGGTCTCAGCACGTGGCGCCTCGCGGCCTGGGTCGTCGGCTGGGGCGCCGCGCTGGTCGCCGTCGCCACCTTGCTGCTCGGCCAGCCGCTCGGCTTCGTCCTGTTCGCGCTCGCGCTCTCGTTCCTTTTCGTGTTCATCAACGGCATCTCGCAGGGGATCTCCGACTGGAACCCGATCTCCAGCGCGTTCGTCGTGTCGGTGCTGTTGATGGCGGCGCTGGGGCTG
The DNA here is from genome assembly GCA_035607075.1 of Polyangia bacterium. GTDB lineage: Bacteria > Myxococcota_A > Polyangia > Fen-1088 > Fen-1088 > JADGRB01. The sequence goes on along the minus strand of DATMZL010000341.1, from coordinate 271 downwards.
CGCGATCCGATCGTCGCGATGATGGCGGCGAGCATCCTGCTCGTCTCGACCCTCGTCGGCTGCGACATGCAGCAGGATCGGTCGACGGGCTGGCGGCTGGGATCGAAGCGCGCCATCCAGTTTCGCTACCAGGCGGCCGGGATCGCGATGGGCTCGGTGCTGTGCGTGGTGTTCGCCAAGTTCTTCATGAGCGTGTATCCGGTGCTGCGCGTCGACGCCTTCACGCACCCCGAGGCGACCGCCGGCAGCAACTGGCAGTCGGCGATGACCT
>DATMZL010001111.1:0-2904 GCA_035607075.1 Polyangia bacterium | reverse complement strand
ACCGGCGGCGCCGGCACGACGGGCGGCGGCAGCGGTGGCAGCGGCGGAACAACCGGCGGGGGTGGCGCGGGCGGCGCCGGCGGGAAGAAGTTCGTCGGGAGCTGCTTGCTCGGAACGATGGGCACCCCGAGCGGGGTCTGCTTCGACCTTTACGACCTTTCGATGAGCGACGCGCTGCAGATCTGCATGGACGGTTTCGGCGGAACCTGGCTGGGAAGCGCGCGCTGTTCGACGACGGGGACGGACCACTGCTGCACCACCGCGGACAACGTCGACGCTTGTTACTACATCCCCGGCGAGTGCCTTTAGGGCGCGCCCTGACTGTCACTCGATCGTAAAACTTCGTGTTTTGTTGTCCGGCTGGGCTGCGCGCGGCGGCCGACGTGACAAAGTCGGGGCCGTGCGAAAACGAGCCCTTGTCGCGACCGCCGTCGCCCTCGCCGCCGTCACCGCGTTCGCGTGGTCGCCCGGGCGGCGGTACTGGCGCGCGGGCAAGATGCTCTCGGCGCTGTCGCACGCGCACGCCGCCGGCTCGCCCGCGGAAGCGGCGAGCGAATCGCTGATCGAGGAGAACCTGACCGTCGACGGCGCCGGCGGATCGTTTCGCGCGCGCATCTTCCGCCTGCGCGGGCAAACGGGCGGGCGCGGGCTGATCGTCGCGCACGGCATCCATCACGAGGGGATGAACGAACGGCGCATGGTCCCGTTCGCGCGCGAGCTGGCGCGCGCCGGCCTGGTGGTGATGACGCCGGAGATGACCGACCTCGCCGACTACCGCATCACGGCCCAGGGCGTCCACGTGATCCGCGACGCCGCCATCTACCTGCGCGGGCGCCGCGATCTCGTCGACGACGCGCCCGTCGGCCTCCTAGGATTCAGCTTCGCGGGCGGCTTGTCGCTTGTCGCCGCCGCCGAGCCCGAGCTGGCCGGACGCACGGCCTACGTCGTCAGTGTCGGCGGCCATCACGATCTCGAACGCGTGCTCCGCTTTCTGATCCGCAACAAGGTCGAGACGCCCGCCGGCGTCGTACCGATGCAGGCGCACGACTACGGGCTGGTCGTGCTGCTGTACGGCGCGGTCGACCGCTTCGCGCCCGAACCGGATCGCGCGGCGCTGCGCGACGCCCTGCGCGCGGCGCTGCACCAGGATCACGCCGCGGCGACGGCGGCCGCGGCGCGCCTGACCACCGACCGCGGAAAGCAGCTCTGGCAGCTCGCCGACGCGAAGAAGCTGCAGACGCTCGCCCCGGAGCTGGAGGCGCTGGTCGACGAACAACGCCCGCAGCTGGCGGCGCTGTCGCCGCGCGGGCGGATGGCCGCGATCCGCGCGCCCGTCTACCTGGTGCACGGCAACGGCGACAGCGTCATCCCGCCCAGCGAGACCGAGTGGGCGTCGGCGGAGCTGGGCAAGGCCGAGCACATCGCGCTGATCACGCCGCTCATGGAGCACGTCGAGGTGAACAAGAGCGCGGGCGTCGGTGACAAAGTCGCGTTGCTGCGCTTCATCGCGCAGATGCTGTGACCGGCTCGCGCGCGACGATCGTCGTCGGTGACGTCGCCAGCCCCGCGGGCGAGCCGGCGTAGAACGAGGTCTCGCCGGGCGAAGGACCGTCGATCAGCACGTCGTCGTAGCCGTCGGCGTTCAGGTCGACCACCGCCGCCGGGATGTTGACGATCGCCCGATCCAGCGCCGCGGTCCGCGCGGGCGGCGCGCCCCAACCGCCCGGCCCGCCGTACGCGATCTCCGCCGTCAGCGGGCGGCTGCCGGTGGCCGACGACGCGATCGTGTCCCACCACCCGTCGCCGTCGAAGTCGCCGGCCAGCAAGAAGGGCGGCGGTTGCGGCGCCTCCGAGGCAGCCGGCGCCAGGGCAACCGGGCCGCCCTCGTGCGCCTCGAGCGTGTCGTCGGACCCGCGTCGGACCAGGAGATCCGCGTAACCGTCGTAGTTGAAGTCGATCACGGTCACCCCGCCGCTGCCGGCAAACGCGACGCCGCCGATGGCCATGGGGTTGCCCGCGTAGACCCGGATGCCGCTGCCGTCGGCGTAGACAACGTCGCTGCGACCGTCGCCGTCGAAATCGCCCGTGGCGACCTGCTGCATCTGACAGTTGCCGCACGCGAAGGAGCCCCACCGGCTGCGATCGGGCGCGGGCGCGCAGCCACGGATCATCGCGGCGCCGTAGCGCATCGTCACGATCAGATCGCCGTACCCGTCGCCGTCGAAGTCGCCCAGGCCGCCCGGCTCGCCGATCCAGAGCGGGTAGTAGCCGTTGATCACCTCGACGAAGGCGCTGGTGGCGGTGACGCTGCGGAATCCCGTGAGGCTTCCGAACTCGATCCACGCGACCCACTGCGGCCAGCTCTGGCCCTCGACGGCGAGCGCGCGCGTCGACGCGAAATCGGTGAAGCCGTCGCCGTTGATGTCCGTACCGGGGTCGAGAAAGATGTTGCCGCCGACGGTCCCGACGCCGTCGAGGCGCACGCCGCGCGCGTCGCTGAGTCCGTCGGGCCCGCCGAAATAGACGTACGCCGCCAGGTCGGCGAACATTGCGAAGTCCGGATAGCCGTCACCGTCGTAGTCGCTGAACCCCGCCGCGGCGGTGTTCGCGATCGGCGCGTAGCCCGGGGCGCGCCGGCGCACGCGCAGCAGCCAGGGCGACGTCCAGTCGAATTCGCTGCCGGTGGCGGGGCGGAGCCGCCAGAACCAGTAGCCGGGCGGGAGGTCGGAAGGCGGCGTCGCCTCCGACCCGGCGCTGAGGAAATCGGCCGCCACCGTGCGGCAGCCGCGATCGGCGCAGATCTGGATCCGCGTGAAGCTGTCGGTGCCCGTGCCCGTCCAGCGAAGCCGCGGTCGCGCCGACGTGACCGTCGACCCTGACGCCGGCGCGATCGCGCGCCACCGG
>DATMZL010000361.1:0-3147 GCA_035607075.1 Polyangia bacterium | reverse complement strand
GCGATGATCGGCGCCACGCTCGCGTCGCGGGTGTTCGCGGGGAAAGTTCACGTCGGTTACCTTGTCGCGATCGTCGCGGCGGCGAACGCCGGTGGCGCAGGCAGCGTCATCGGCGACACGACCACGACGATGATGTGGCTGGACGGCATCAGCCCGCTCCGTGTCGTGCACGGCTACGTCGGCGCGGGCGCCGCGCTGCTTGTCTTCGGGACGGCCGCGTCGATCCAGCAGCGGTCGCACGCGCCGCTGGCCGCGCCGGACGCGTCCGACGCGCAGATCGATGGAGGGCGGCTGGCGATCGTCGCGGGGGCGCTGGCGGCGCTGGTGGCCACGAACGTCCTCACGACGTCGATCCTCGGCGCGCGAGCGGACCGATTCCCGTTCATGGCGCTGGTGCTCTGGGTCGTGCTGGGCGCGGGCACTCTGTTGCGGCCGATTCACTGGAAGCTGATCGGGGACGCGGCGCGCGGCAGCGTGCTGCTGCTGGCGCTGGTGTCGGCGGCGTCGCTGATGCCGGTGGACCGGTTGCCCGCGCCCAGCTGGCGGACGACGCTGGGCCTGGGCGTCGTATCGTCGGTGTTCGACAACATCCCGCTCACAAAGCTGGCGCTGACCCAGGGCGGCTACGACTGGGGATTGCTGGCGTTCGCGGTCGGGTTCGGCGGCTCGATGCTCTGGTTCGGATCGTCGGCGGGCGTGGCGGTCGCGTCACGGTTCCCGGAGGCGCGGTCGGCGATCGCGTGGCTGCGCCACGGCTGGCACGTCGCGGTCGCCTTCGTCGTCGCTTTCGGCGTCCAGCTCGCGCTCGCGGGCTGGAATCCCTGAAGACCTACCACTTCGCGTTGCGGGCCATCTCCAGCGCTTTCTCTGGCCACCACACGCCGGCCGCGGGGGCGTGGTTGCAGGTGCCGTCCGATTCGCCGGGCGGCTTCAGCCAGAAGAAGGCGTCGCACAGCGGATCGCCGGTGTTGGTCGTCGGCGGCGTGCCAAGCGCGCGTCCGTCGGGGTTGCACCAGTTGCGCTCGTCCTTCTTATCGAAGCCGGTGGGCGGACCGTTGCCGTTGCGGCCGGTGTCGATGATGAAGTGCTTGCCGCCGACGCGCGCCGAGATGTCGTGCCCGTACTTCAGCAGATCTGCCGTCCACTGGTAGTTGGACACGTTCAGAGAGAAGCCGTCCGCCTTGTCGATGCCGGCGGCCAGCAGCAGCGGCGCGATCTCGGCGGCCGGCATCCAGTTGGAATGCCCGGCGTCGATGTACACGGCCGCGCCGGGCAGCGCGGTCAGCTTGTCGACTGCGTAGCGCATCATCTCGATCCGCTCCTCGCGCTTCTTCGCGTTCAGGCAGTCGGACATCTGCGGCAGGCCGTCGGGCTCCAGCACGAACACCACGCGCCGCGAGCCCGCGCCGTGCGCGACGCCGTCGATCCACTTGTGGTAGCGCGCGACGGAACCGGCGCCGCCCGCGGAGTAGAGGCCGCAGTCGCGGTAGGGGAGGTTGTAGAGGATCAGCACCGGCAGCCCGCCGGCGCGGGTCGGGAACAGCACGCGCGTCTCGACGTCTACGGCGATGTTTGGATTCCAGTTGCCCATCCACGACGCCACCGGTTGGCGCGCGATCTTGTCCATCGCCGCCGCGTCGGCGGGGCGCGAATTGCGCCACTGGTCGGCCTGCAGCTCGGCGCTGGATCCGCGCGCGACAGTGAAGTAAGCGTCGCGGAACGGGTTCTCTCCCTTGACCCGCGCCGAGGTCATCGACGCGCGGCGCTGGCCAGCCGCGCCCGACGCCGGGATCGTTCGCGGGGCGGGCGGGGCGACGCAGCCGGCGAGCACGGCCGTTAGCAGAAACAGCGTTTTCACGATCTGCGTCCCATAGAGTCGCCTGGGCACCTTCGCGGACCGCAAATCGTGTTCGAGAGCTACCGCGGAACCGGGACCAGGCCGGTCATGAACTGCAGCGACAGCCCGGTCCACGATTCCTGGTAGTAGGTGCTGCCCGCCAGCTGCATCAGCGTCGCCACGCCGGCGTACGCTTCGTTGCGCAGGGTCGCGTAGGTCGCGCCCGTCGCCATCGCGCCCGCGCCCGCCGGTCCGTTGAACGAGGCGGCGCGCGGGCCGCCCGCGGTGACGAACTGCGCGTGCGGGTTGCCGTTCAGGTCGTAGCCGTCGACGAGGTTGGCGGCGCCGATGTTCGCGTAGAAGCCGGTGATCTTCTGGAGGTACGTCAGCGCGCGCGGCTCCATGTTCCAGCAGTAGTCGACGGCGATGCGGAACGGCGTCCGGCAGGAATCCAGTTGATGGTGGATCGGCATGCCGGTGCCGGGCGGCGCCATCGGCATGCCGGCGGGCGTCGACCAGGCAGGGACGAGGCCGTTGTTCAGGTTGCCGTTCTGCATGGTCAGCGTTCGCTCGATGACGTCGTAGCTGGTCTTCGCGGCGTTGTTCCAGTTGGCGGTTTGCCCGGTGACCTTGCCGAACGCGCGATAGTACGCGGGCGCGAAGTACGAGATGTTGATGACCGACCCGTCGAATCCCATGTCGCCCGGCTTCAGCACGTCGGCGCGCGTGTGATCGACCTCGTACTGCCAGATCTTGCCGATGAGCGTCTTCGCGAGATCGATGTAGTTCGTCGTCAGGCTGCCGCGGCCGCCCCAGCGCGCGTCGGCGGCGATCAGCGCGTAGGCCATGTCCTCGTCGGCGTCGCTGGCGGCGCCGGTCCCCAGCACCTGCGTCCCGGCGGCGTTGATGTACCAGTTCATCAGGCCGTTGCCGTCGAGCCACTTCTGGCTGTACTGCCACAGCTTGTCGAAGTTCGGCTGAGCGTCGGGATCTTGGGCGTAGACGGACAGCAACATGCCGTACGCGATCCCTTCGGACACCGTCGAGTTGACCTCCGCGCCCGACGAGTTCGGCCGGCGCGTGCGCAGGAAACCGCCGGCGCCGTCGCTGGTGAGGATGTCCGTCTTCCACTTCGCGTACGCAGCGGCCGCGTCGGCGGGGTTGGCCCCGGTCGGGGCGACGCAATTTCCAACGCCCGGAATGACGACAGCGGGCGCGCCACCGGTGCTGCCGCCAGTGCCTCCGGCGCCAGCGGTTGCGCCGCCGCGACCGGCCGCGCCTGATGTTCCTGCGGCTCCCGCGCCGCCGGT
>DATMZL010000904.1:0-2658 GCA_035607075.1 Polyangia bacterium | reverse complement strand
TCCCCGCCGCGCTTCCGCCAGCGCCGCCTCGCCCGCCCGCGCCGCTGCCACCCGCCGCGCCGCTCGTGCCGGCCGCGCCAGCGCTGCCAGCTGCGCCTCCGCTGCCGCCCGCGCCTCCCGATACCCCGCCCCCGCTCCCCGACGTGCCGCCAACATCGTTACCTGCCGCTCCCGAGCCAGTTCCCCCAGATCCCGCCTGTCCGCCGCCGGCCCCGCCGTCGCGAAAATTGCCGAGGTCCCGCTTGATGGTGCAGCCGACCAGCACCAACAACGCGGACATGGCTCCGATGCCGACTCGTCTCTTCATCGTGTCCCGGCCACAACATGAGGGATCACCGCCGATCCTCTACCACCGAATCGCCCATCAGGGCGTGGTGACGGAGGTCGTGTTGCCTTGGATGACCAGGGTCCAGCCGCCGCCGCATGGGCCCGAAATGGGGCGGACCTGGAACACCACGCGGCGATCCTGCGAGCTGCCGTCATAGACATCCGGCCAGTTCGCATCGACGACGTTGTTCACGGAAAAGATGGGAGGCTGACCACAGGCGGACGCCGTGGAATCGGGAGGGACGTAGAGGAGGACGTCGTACGTGGTGTCGTCGACGGACGCAATCGTGCCGCGGACGCTGACGGACCGTGGATCGAACGAGACCTCTCTGACGAGCGCCGCGACGAAGGCGGACCCCGTCCCGATCTTTGTGAGCGGCACGGTGTTGCTGGAGTCTCCCTCGAGCTCGCCCGCATCGAGCGCGGTGTCGCAAATCTGCGGGGCGGCCGGGCAGTCCAGCGCGCCACCGTGGCCCCCGCCCCCGCAACCCGACCACGCGGTCGCGAGGAGCACCGCGCTCACCGCAAGTAACGATCGGACCCTCATGTCGTCTCGGCCTGCTACGGGTGAGGGGTGAGGGCGACGACGCAAAAGTTGAACGGCGTCGCGACGAGGTCACCCGGCACCAGCACCATCACGGATTCGAGGGGCGTCCGGCCGTCGTAATAGAGGCCGCTCCAGTCCCAGCACTTCGTGTTGAAATCGATCCAGAACGGCGTTTCGACGTTGCCGTTCGTGGGCTTGCACCACCGCTTCGTCGGATCGGTCGCGCCCCCGGCCGCCTGTATCTGGATCCGGAGCGGCGATCCGCCGGGATTTGTGAGGCCGTACGAAATGCCGCCGCCGGTCGGGGGCCAGGTCGACGGCGCCGGCGCCGGCGAGCCCTGGGCCTGATTGATGCTGATCCCGAGGATGGCGACCGCCGAGTAATCCGAAGTGCCCGCGACCACGCCGCTCACGCAGAGCTTTCCGTCCTCGGCCAGCGTGGAGAAAGACGTGGGGTTGATCGTCGTGGCCGAAACGCCGTCGGTGGCGGTCCACGCGTAGCCCTTCCAGGCTCCCGCGGTGACATAACCCCCGGCGGCCACCTTGAAGACGTTGCCCTCCCCGGCGGTGACGTCGCAGATGTCGAGGCAATCCGAGAAGACGCCGGTGGTCGACACGATGGCGCTGCAGCTGTTGTCGATGATGCACCTGCTGTCGCACTGGTCGAGGAGACTGGTCGCGTCACACGTCCCGGTCCACGCGGCGCCGCAGCTGGTGAGCTTCGCGGTGGCGGTGGCACAGATGCCGCCGCTTGTCCCGCCGGTCCCCGCGGTCCCGGTGGAGCCGCCTTGCCCGGCGGAGCCCGAGGAGCCGCCCGGCCCGCCGCTCGTTCCCGCCGTGCCCGTCGCGCTGGAACCGGAACATTCGTTGGGGCAGGCGGTCTGGGCGCACGCCAGATAGTTCGCCCCCGCGAGGATGGCGGTCGAATCGTTCGCAACCGCTGTGGTGCAGGCGTTCTGACAAGCAGCATCGCCCGAACGACAGGCGAGACTGCACGCGCGGAGCGCCTTGCAGCCGGGCGAGGCGTCGCACGCTGCCGCCTGGGAGGGACAGGCTTTCATCGCGCAGGAGAGGCAGGCGGAAGGCCCGCCCATGTCGCTCTTCGAACCCCCGCCGCAACCGGACCACCCCACCGCCAGCAGGAATAACAGGGCGGCGGCTCGCAGGGTGACTCTTGCTCGCAGGGGCTGTTCTTTCGCGCGGTTCGGCATCATCAACTGGTGTTTGGAGCCAGCGACTGCCATCCATCACACAATCGACCGAGACCAAAGATTCGCCCGACGCCCGCGCGAAGATCGTTCGATTCACTCCGCGCTTGCCGATGACGATGACCGTCTCGGCGAAACGACTCACGGCTGGTACGGCCGCGGCTGCACGGGCCGCGTGACGCCCTCGACCCACGCCGGACTGCCCTGCGATACGATCGTCACGCTGGAGCTGCTCAACCCGGGCGACGTCGCCTCGATGACGGAGGTGCCTGAGTAGTAGGTGCGGAATTCGATCGCGGCCTGGCCATCGCGAATGCTGATGTCGGAGGCGGCGCCCATGTTGGGCGGCGTGAAGGTGATGCTGGGGCCGGTCGGGAACTCGCCGGGGCCGGACTTGATCGTCAGCGTCACGGGCACGTTGTTGCTGATTGCCTTGCCAGTCGAGTCGACGACGTTGACGAGCAACCACGCGTCCTGCGTGCCGTCGACGGCGGTCAGCGTCGTCGTGCTGGCCGTCAGCTTCAGCCCCGCCGCGGTGCCAGCGGCCGGCCACGTCGGCGGCGCGACCTTCGCGTA
>DATMZL010000504.1:0-2688 GCA_035607075.1 Polyangia bacterium | reverse complement strand
ACCACCGCCGCCGCTCGAGGCGGTCATCTCCCAGGCCGACCCCGACGAACCGCCGGCGCCGGACGGATTCGTCCGCGTGCAGCTCATCGAATCGACGCCGACCAAAAACCCGTCGGTGATTCGCTTCTCGATCACGCTCTCGAGCGGCGAAGTGGTGACGACCATCAACAACTGGCTCGCGAGCCTCGCCCAGGACGCGCTCGAGAAGCGCACGCCGGTCAAGGTCGAGACAAAGGCATCGCGCTGGGGCGTCGATCTCGTGAGCCTCAAGACGGCTGCGGATCCCGCGCGCCAACCCGCGCCCGAACCGCTCACCGCCGACGACATCCCGTTCTGAGGAGGGCTGCATGGATCGCGATGAATTCGCCGCGCTCGCGCTCGCCCTGGAACGGCGCATGGCCGCGATGGAACGGCGCCAGGACGACTGGATCGAGAAGGCCGATCGCACGCTCATCGACCTGCGGGAGGGGACCGAGCTCCACCTGCAGAAACTCGGGCGCCTGCTCCGGACGCTCGACGATTCCCTCGTGGATTGAAAGTGAGGCCGACTGATGCCGTACGCCTTTGTGCTGTACCCGACGCCGCTGGACGCGCACGTCACCCTGAAACCCGATAGCGGCGGCGCGGTCGCCGGGATCCCCTACAGCGACGCGAGCGGCCGGCCGGGGCAACTCTGCACCGTCGCCGACGGCGTGCCGACCGGCCAGGGCGCCGAGCTCAATCTCGAGGCGCCGGGCTACGTCTCGCTCCGGCTGCGTGGCTTCCTGCAACTCAAGGACGGCGTCGGCCGCTTGCAGGTCGACGACTACACGCTGCCGGCCGAACCGGCCGCACCGGCGCCCGGGCCGACGCCGCCACCAGCGACCGGCGGATCGCCGCTCGAGATCATCAACCGCGTGTATGCCGCGACCAATCCGAACCTCGCGACCGCGGCCGGCTGCGGCAAGTTCACCGAGGATTGCTGCGACGCGTTGCACGTGGAACATTCGCCGATGTGGGGGCACATCGCGAAAACCGAAGGGCAAAACCAGTTCAACGGGCACGCCGTCGATGCGCTGATGCTCCTGGCAAACGTGTCCACCGCGAGCGGCGGGACGACAGCCGGGATCTACGACATCATCTTTTCGAGCGCGTCGTTCGAGGCGAAGCCGGTGTTTAACTACGTCGAACCACCCAACTACGAACTGTGGTACTACCCGGCCGACGCGGCCACGCGCGGCGTGACGATGGCCGCGCTTCCGCGCTTCGATCGGCGATGAGCGGAGCCGGTGATGCAGTTACATGGCCTATTGTGGTGGATCGATCGCTGGCTCGGCAGTTCGGCGAAGTTGACGATGACCCTGGAAGAACAAGGCGCGTACAGAAACCTGCTCGACGCGGCGCAACTGCGCGGCGGCGTGCTGCCGGATGACGAGCGCGTGCTCGCGAAAGCCTGCGGCGATCCGCTCCGGTGGAAGGCCGTGCGCGCGGCCGTGATGCCGTACTTCGTGAAACGCGAGGACGGCTGGCACAACGACACGCTCGACGAAGTACTCGCGCAGTCGATGAAGCGCTCGGAGAAGCAGCTCGCGTATCGCGAACGGCGCCGCGGTAACGGGCACACGGGTTGAGCGGTAACAGGTGCGGTAACGCGGCGGTAACGAGATGGTAACAGGTGCGGTAACGAGGAAGGGTAATTGGATCTGGATCTGGATCTACGTACGTTCCGTCGGTACGTTTCTTTTATTGAGAGATCAGTACCTCGCGCCGAAAACGCGCGAGTTTTCCACAGGCTGTTGAAAAGTGCATGACGGCGGACGTCAAACGGTGCGGCAATTGGCGAAATTGCTCCGAGAAATCCTCGACGGGGAGGACCACGCGATGCTGGCGGATGTTGTGGACAACCTGAAAGGCCGCGCCGCCCGACTCCGGATTCGCTGGACGCCCGACGACATTACGGCGGCCCTCTGGATGGTCGGATCGAACCGCGAACTGACGCCGAGGCCGCGATGAAGTTCTGGGTCTACTCGACGACGGACCGGACCTGCGGCCGCTGCCGGCGCACCATTCCCGGCGGCCAGGTCGCCCTCAAGCTCCGCCTGCAGAGCGCGCCGCACGTCGGCATCTGGCGCTGCACCGGATGCGTCGGCCATCCGCCACCGGACGTGCTCCAAGCCGCGGAAGCGGCGGCGGCGGACGAGGCGAGAGGGACGCGCTCCCTGATGGAACGGCTCGAAGCCATCGGCCGGCGCCTGGCCGTGCGCCGGGTCGACTTCAAAGCGCGGCAGAGCGGCGAGACGGATCATGAGTGAACCCGAGGCACCGGTGCCGGCCGCCGTGGTCGCGTCGTCGTACGTCGATCTCACCGTCGCGATCGTGCAACTCGACGAGCGGATCGCGCATCTCGAATCGATGCTCGGTGAATTCCTGAAAGCCTTTCGGCAGTATCTCGAGTCGCTCGAGGACGACGATGCCAGGACGCACTGACGACGCCACGCACTACACGCTGGCCGAGGCGCCCGTCACGCGGCACGGGTGGACGACCGCGGTCTGCGGCGCGCGCGTCAATGAATTCAACGAAGAAGTCGACCTGCACGCACCGACGTGCGCGCAGTGCCAGGCGTGGCTGGCCGAACGCAATGCGCCGCGCATCGCCAAAGGGGGCCGCCTTGTCCAGTGACATCACCGACACCACGCTCGAGGCGATGG
>DATMZL010001375.1:0-4393 GCA_035607075.1 Polyangia bacterium | reverse complement strand
CGCGATGTCCGCTAAGCACATCACGGAGCTCGAGAACGACGTGCTGCTGATGGACGACCTGATCGGGCGCCAGCGCCTGGAGGATCTCGCGGCGCTGGGCAAGGAGCTGACCGACGCGCACCAGCGGCTGCGCGACCTGTTCGAGCGCTACCAGAAAACGAAGGACCCCGCGCTGCGTCGGCAGTTGGAATGCGAGGCGCGCGAGCTGCGCGCACGGCTCGCCGAGCTGGCCGCGAAGATCGCGGCCGTCAAAGCGCGCAACGACGTGCCGGAGGAGTGGCGCAACCTCCCCGATCTCAAGAACGTCGCCGAGCAGGCGCGCAAGCTGGACGAGATGCTCGAGAAGGGCAGCGACGGGGACCTGGAGAAGGCGCTGGCCCAGCTGGGCAACGACCTGGCCGGCCTGCGCAAGATGCTGGACCAGAACGCCGACGGCTTCGGCGCCGAACGCTTCCCGCAGGAGAACCGCGTCGTCGCCGATCTGATGAAGAAGATCGGCGACATCGAAGGCGACGAACGCGGCCTGCAGCGCGAGACGCAGGCGGCCGCCGACCGGCAGCAGGCCGAGATGGAGCGCCGTATGCGCGCGCAAATCGACGACTTCATCAAGAAAGAGGTGGAGAAGGTCGAACGCTTGAAGCAGCGCCTCGCCGGCATCCCGTCGGGACGCGAGGGCTCGCTGGCAGAGGAGATCGAGCGCGCGCGCGACAGCGCCCGCCAGGTGCGCCGCCTGCTCGGCGAGCGCGATCTCAGCGAGGCGAAGACCGAAGCGGATCGCGCCGAAGGCAGCCTGGAACGCGCCGCCGAGCACCTGGACGAGATCGGGGAGGCGCGGCGCGCGCGGAAGTCGTCGGCCGAGCCGGAGCACGACAAGCGCGCCGACGCCGTCTCGGAGGCGCGCGCGCTCGCCCAGGAGATCTCGGATGACATCGCCAAGCAGGCGCCGCGCGCGTCAGAGATGATGACGCCGCAGGATCGCGAGGCCGCGCGCGCGCAAGCCGAACGTCAGTCCGCCATCGGCAAGCGCACCGACGACGTCGCGGGCGAGGCCGCGCGCAAGCTGGGCGGGATGCCGGGCATGGAGAAGGCGGAGTCGGAGCTGAAAGGTGCGTCGTCGCGCATGAAACAGGCGGGCGACAGCCTGCGCCGTGACGACGCGAAGGGCGCCGCCGCCGCCGAGCGCGACGCCGCCGATCGCCTGGCCAAGCTGCGCGATTCGATGCAGGACCGCCAGATGGGATCGTCGCAAGGCCGGCACAAGGATCCGGTCCGCATCCCCGGCGCCGACGAATCCAGCGCGCCGCGCGCCTGGCGTCAGGAGCTGCTCGACGCGATGAAGGAACGCGCGCCCGAGCGCTTCCGCGACGAGGTCCGCCGCTACTACGAAGAGCTGGTGCGATGAGACGGCCGTCGCCCGAGAGCGGCTTGCCCTCACCCCGACCCTCTCCCGCAAGCGGGAGAGGGAGGAAGAGCGCGCTCGCCGTCGCTGCGCTCGTGCTGCTCGCATCGACGACGTCCCACGCGACAAGCGCCGACGTCAACGCGGCGACCAAGAAGATCGACGGGCTGCTGGACGCGTGGCGCTTCGGGCAGGCGGACGCGGCGCTGGAGGCCCTGCGCAAGACCGCGCCCACCTCCCCGGAGGTCAGCTACCTCGACGGCTACAGCAAGTTCATGCACGGCGACTACGACGGCGCCGCGCACGCGCTCGGGATCGCCGCGCAGGCGGCCAACGCCAGCCCCGACGTGAAGCTGCTCGCCGAGCTCGCGAAGGAAGCGCGCGACGCGATCAAGAACCACAAGGAAGAGCGCACCCCGCACATCGTCATCCGCTACCCCGGCGAGGACGCCGTCCTGGTCCCTTACGCGCGCGACACACTCGAGGCCGCCTACCAGGCGCTCCACGACGATCTCGGCTTCGACGCCGAGATCCCGATCCGCGTCGAGTTCTATCGCAGCCCATCCGACCTCGCGGCGGTGTCGTCGCTGTCGCAGGCCGAGGTCGCGCGCACCGGCACCATCGCGCTCTGCAAGTGGGCGCGCCTGATGGTGACGACGCCGCGCGCGCTCGCCTATGGCTACCCGTGGCTCGACAGCATCAACCACGAGCTGGTCCACTACGCGGTCTCGACGCTGACCGGCGACAAGGCGCCCGTCTGGCTGCAGGAGGGCCTCGCCAAGTTCCTCGAGCGCCGCTGGCGCGAACCGGCGGGCGGGCGCATCCCACCGGCGATGGAGCACCTTCTGGCGAAGGCGCTGCACTCGGGCAAGCTGATCTCGTTCGACGCCATGCACCCGTCGATGGCGAAGCTGCCGTCGGCCGAGGACGCGACGCTGGCGTTCGCCGAGGTCGCGAACGCGATCGCGTACCTGCACAGCAAGGGCGGGATGCCCGCGCTGCGCGACGCGATCAAGCGCGTCGCCGCGGGCGAGGACGCGCGCGCGGCGGTCGCGGCCGCGGCGGGCGGCTCATGGGCCGAATTCGAACGCGGCTGGCGCGCGTTCATGACCGCGCAGCACTACAAGACCTTCCCGGCGATCGACATCCCGACAACGCACATCCGCAAGCCGGGCGCGATCGCATCCGGCCGCCGGCCCTCGGAGGAGGACGCCCTGTCCACCACGCTGAAAGCGGGCGCGCCCTTCCGCCATCTACGGCTGGGCAACATGCTGCTGCTGCGCGACCGGCCGCGCGCCGCGGCGGCCGAATACGAGAAGGGGGCGAAGGCGGTCGCCTCCGGTGGGCGCGCGGCGCGCAGCGACCCGTCCGCGGCCTGGGTCTTCCCGGTCAAGCTGGGGCGAACTTATCTTGCGCTGGGCGAGCCGGACCGGGCGCTGAAGGCGTTGGCCCCGGTGCAGGCTCTCTACCCGGACCTCCCCTGGCCCAGCCTGATCGCCGGCGAGGCGCTGGTCGCGAAGGGCACCCCGGCGGAGGCCGTCGCCCCGCTCCGGGCGTCGCTGGCCACCAACCCATTCGACCCGCGGGTGCACTGCGCGCTGGCCGACGCATACAGCAAGCTCCCTACGACCGACCGGCCCCCCGCCGCCACGGTCACCCGCGAACAAACCTTCTGCCGCAGCCTCGCCGAGCCCGAGTAAATCGGCCGGGCCGACCCCGAAACGCCGCTGTCCTCGCCTCGATTCGGTATGTTGGCGGACGTTTTGCCCGCCAGAAATTTGACGAGAACGCGGAACGGGGATGTAGTGGGCTCCGTCTAACTAGGCGATTTAGTTCATGGAGATCCACAAACACGCGAGGTGTTGGATGAATCGGACCAAGAAGCTGATCTCGTCGTTCGTCGCAGCCGTAGCAGTTCTGGGCCTTGGTGCCGCGGCGCAAGCCCAAACGGAAAGCACCCCACCGCCGACGGAGTCGGCACCCCCACCGCCTGCCACGCACCATGCGAGCAGTGGCGGTGATGCCGGGATCGGCGTCGGCGCGGCGGTGACACTGGCCTCCTTACCGGGTGTCTTCGGCCAGCCCTCCACGACCGGACTGTTCGTGTACGACACGAGCCTTTTTCACATCGAGGGAATGCTCGGTTTCTCCAGCGCCGAGGTCAACGCGATGGGCGATCGCGGCAGCGTGTGGATCTTCGGTGCCGGTGGCTGGTTCCACTTCCACAAGGGCAGCTCCAGCGACTTCTCGCTGGGCGGGATCATCGCGATCGACACGACCTCGGGCCCGGGCCCGTCGCAGACGATCACCGTGTTCGAACCGGGCGCGCAGGTCCGCGCGTTCCTGACGCCGAACGTCGCCGCCTTCGGCCGCGTCGGCTTGAGCTTCCGGTTCGGCGACACAGGGAACGGCACGGAGTTCGGGCTCGGCGGGCAACCGAGCGGATCGTTCGGCTTCGCCTACTTCTTCCGGTAGGAATCGTTTTCGTAGGCGCTGAACCTACATTCCACATCGCCAAATTGGCTCGGGATTCCGCGCGGGATCCCGAGCCTTTTTTTTGTCGGCCGACAACCGAAGCGACATGTCTCGCTTCGGAGCCCTCGTATCTTTTTGTGCTCTCGCGGTCGCGGCCTGCGCGGGCACCAAGCTCAAGCCGACACCTGCCGACGGCGGCGCCGGATCCGGCGGATCGGGAGGAACGTTGTCCGGCCGCGGCGGAACGATGGGTATCGCGGGCGCGATCTCGATCGGCGGGTCGAACGGCAACGGCGGCACGGGCGGCGCCTGCGAGCCGTCGGCGTCCTGCACGCCGGCCGGCGGCCAGTACTGCGGCGTGATCGGCAACGGCTGCCCGGGCGGGAAGCTGGACTGCGGCACCACCTGCACCACCCCCGGGTGGACGTGCGAGATGAACCAGTGCGTCGGCAACGCGTCCGTCTGCACGGCGCTGACCTGCGGCAACTACTGCGGCGAGATCGGCGACAACTGTGGCCA
>DATMZL010000721.1:0-5968 GCA_035607075.1 Polyangia bacterium | reverse complement strand
AGCGGAGCTTGATGATCTCCCGCTCGCGATAGGTCAGCGTCTTCAGGACCGATTCGATCTTGTCCTTCAGCATCTCCTGCGTGGCGGCGTTCACCGGGCTTTCGGTGGCGTCGTCCTCGATGAAGTCGCCGAAGTAGCTGTCCTCGCTCTCGCCCACCGGCCGATCCAGGCTGATCGGATGGCGGCTGATCTTCATCACCCGCCGCGTTTCCTCGATGGTGATGCCCGCCGCCTTGGCTGTCTCCTCGATGGTCGGCTCGCGCCCCATCTCCTGAAGCAGCTTCTTGGAGACATTGCGGAGCTTCGACATCGTTTCGATCATGTGGACCGGAATGCGGATCGTGCGAGCCTGGTCGGCGATGGCGCGCGTGATCGACTGCCGGATCCACCACGTCGCGTAGGTGGAGAACTTGAACCCGCGCTTGTAGTCGAACTTGTCGACGGCCTTCATGAGGCCGATGTTCCCCTCCTGGATCAGATCGAGGAACTGGAGGCCACGGTTGGTGTACTTCTTGGCGATCGACACCACCAGCCGGAGGTTGGACTCGATCATCGTCGCCTTGGCCTTCTCCGCCAGACGTTCGCCCGCCCGCACCTCGCGCACGGTCTCGCGCAGGACGTTCTCCGTCAGCTTGGCCTCTTCCTCGACGCGCTTGATCTTCTTCTGCGCGGTCTGGATGACCCGCGACATCTCCTCGATCTCGTCGGGGCGGATGCCCAGCTTCTTCGCCACCGCCCGCTGCCGCAGCGGCGACGAGCGGATCTCGCGCAGCGTCTTGCGGAACTCCTTCAGCGACAGACCCGACTTGTGCTCGCAGTCGATGATCTCGCGGTTGGCCTGCTCGATCCGTTCGACCAGGTCCTTCAGCTTCAGGACGATCTTGTCTATTTGTTTTTTGTTGAGGCGCATCTCCTGGAGCGCGTCCAGGATCTGTTGCGTGTAGTCGCTCGCCGCCTTCTTGTAGCGCTTGCGCGTCGCCTCGGAGACGCTCTTGGCGGCCAGCTTCTCGACGTACTTCTCCTGCTCCTTCCAGAGCCGGCGGACCTTGTCGATCACCTTGCAGACGCGGTCGATGTGCCACTGCTCGTCGAACTCGGCGTCCTCTTCGTCCGCGTCCTTGACGACCTCCTTGACGCGGATCTTCTGCTTGCGCAGCTTGTCGCCCAGCTGGAGGATCTCCTCGATCGCGACCGACGAGTTGAGCACGACCTGCAGCACGCGCCGCTCGCCGTCCTCGATGCGCTTGGCGATCTCGACCTCGCCCTCGCGCGTGAGCAGCGAGACCGACCCCATCTTGCGCAGGTACATGCGCACCGGGTCGTTGGTCTTCGAGTAGCCGTCGCTGTCTTCCTCCTCCTCGGCTTCCTCTTTCTTGGAGGCGGCCTCGGTCTCTTCCTCCTCGTCGTCCTGGGCCTCGGCCTCGGCCGATTCGCCTTTCTGGACCTTCAGCTTCGACGACGAATCGACGATCTCGATGCCCTCGCCCGAGAAGGCCGACAGCCAGTCGTCCATCTGGTCGGACGAGATGATGTTCTCGGGCATGTGTTCGTTGACCTCGTCGTAGGTCAGGAACCCCTTCGCCTTGCCCATCGTGATGAGCTCGCGCTTCTTGCGCTCGCTCTCCTTGTTCGACGACTTCTTGGGGGCCTTGGCGGCGCCGTTCTTGGGCGGCTTCGGTGCGCGAGGAACCTCCTCGCCGTCGTCGTCGTCCATGTCGTTGTCGTTGTCGTTGTCGAAGTCGTGGTTCATCGGTTTACGGCCTCTGCAGGGCTGTTTTCAGCCCTTCCTTTGTTTTGCGCAATTCGATGCCGCGAACCGCGAGTGCTCGCAGTGCCGCATCATCCCCCCGCGCTTGTGCTTCCTTCTGCAAACGCGTGTTCATCGCTATCTCGGCGTCCACGCGCAGAATCTCGAGCCGGACCACCAATTTCCGCAGATATCCCGGCGGATCGGCGAGCCCAGCAAATCGTTCGTCCCGGAGCGCCGTCGCGATCGTGGCGCGATCGGCCACCCCGACGGTCTCCAGCCAGGCCGGTACGTCCAGCGTTCCGGTCCCGGCCGACAGCTCCACGGCGGTGCGGTTCATCTGGCGCGCCAGTGGGTGCACCAGCAGGTCCCCGCCGCGCCCGGCTTCCGGCGTCCCGAGCAACTCGGGGTACTTCGCCAGCACCGCCAGTAATTCCAGCTCCTCGTTCGGAAGGCGGGCGGCCGGGGCCGGGGCAGGGGTGGGCGCCGCGGCCTGGGCCGACGACTCCTGCGGGCGGGCCTGCCGCTGCGTCGCCGCGGCCGCCTCCTGCATCGCGCGCCTCACCTGTTGGGCCTCCATCTTCAACATTCCCGCCAGTTGCCCTGCGTAGATCTCACGGGTGGTCTGGTCCTTTACCTTCACCAGTAGCGCGGCGATGGTCCGAAGGGCCGTGACACGGTCAGGAACGTTCGCGTCCGACGCGACGTCCTGAATGAACTGGTCCAGCATCGGCCGGGCCCCTTCGACAAGGCGGCGGAAGGCGTCGGCGCCGCGGTCGGGCTGGCGGACGAAGTCGTCGGGGTCCACGCCGGCCGGCAGCCGCGCGATCTTGCCGCCCAGGATGCCGGCTTCGACGAACAGCGGGATCGCCTTGGCGGCGGCGCGCTGGCCGGCGGTGTCGCCGTCGAACACGACGACGATCGTCTTGGCCAGACGGCCGAGCACGCCGATCTGCTCCTCGGTCAGCGCGGTCCCCATCGGCGCGACCGCCTCCTCGATGCCCGCCTGGTGCAGCGCGAGCACGTCGAAGTTGCCCTCGACGACGATCGCGGTGCCGCTCCGCCGGATCGCATCCAGCGCGGCGTGCAGCCCGTAGAGCGACTCCTTCTTGTGGAACAGCGGCGACTCGGACGAGTTGACGTACTTCCGATCCTTCGCCTCCGGATCCAGCAGCCGCCCGCCGAAGCCGATCACCTTCTTCTGCCGATCGATCACCGGCAGCATCACGCGATCGCGGAAGAAGTCGTAGCGGCCGCGCTCGTTCACGCCGACCAGGCCCAGCTGTTCCAGGACCGACATCGGGATCTTGTGCGCGGCCAGCGTCGACGACAGCGCGTCCCAGCGCGCCGGCGCGTAGCCGACGCGGAAGCGCTCGCGCACCGCTGCGCCGATGCCGCGCTTCTCGACGTACGCGCGCGCGGCGTCGCCGGCGGGCGACGCGTACTGACTCTCGAAGAACGACGCCGCCAGCTCCATCGCGCGCACCATACGGTCGCGCTCCGATTCTGCTTTCTGGCGCGCCTGTCGCTCCGCGGGCGACAACGGCCGCAAATCAAGATCGACCCCCGCCGCCCCGGCCAACTCCTGCAGCACATCCATGAATGGCCGCTGCTCGATCTTCGTGAGGAACGTTATGGCGTCACCCTTTTCGTGACAGCCGAAGCAGTAGTAGTAGCGGCGCGCTTCGTTGACGTGGAACGAGGGCGTTTTCTCGCCGTGGAATGGGCAGAGGCCCATCCAACTCCCGGTTCCCGCCCTTTTGAGCTCCACATGACGCTTTACGATCTCTGCGATGTTGGTGCGGTCCAATACGTCGTGGATCTTGTCCCTGGGGACTAAAGACAAAGCAGTACCCGCCGCACCGGAAAGGCGCGCATTTTTTAGCGTACGGCGGCACTAAGTCAAGCCACCGAATTGCGATTTACGCGGGAATTTCGCCGCGCTGGGCGCGGACAGAAATTCCAGTAATTTCGCGGCGTTTACTGGCCTTCGCCGCCCTGGAACTTCGCCCCACCCTGGCCGCCGGTCTTCTCGATGATGAATTCGACGCGCCGGTTCTTGCTCCAGCAGCCCTCGTTGTGCTCTTTGCAGATCGGCTTCGTCTCGCCGTAGCCGTGGCTCCGGAGCTTGCTCGGGAGCACGTTTCGCTCCTCGAGCGCGCGGCGCACGGACGCGGCGCGCCGCTCCGTTAGATCCAGGTTGTGGGCGTCGTCGCCGCGCTCGTCGGCGTGGCCCTGGATCTCGACGAGCTCGATCCACGGGTTGCCGTTGATCGCCGCCGCGACCGAATCGACGACCGGGAACGACTCGGGCTTGATGATGTCCTTGTCGGTCTCGAAGTAGATCGGCTTCATCGTGACGATGCGGCCCTTGTGAATGTCGGTCAGGCCCTGATCGGGGCAGCCGTCGTCGTCCTTGACGCCGTTGTACGTCTCGGGCTCGTTCGGGCACTTGTCGCTGACGTCGGGGATACGGTCGTGGTCGTTGTCCGGATCGGGGCAGCCGTCGGTGTCCTCGAAGCCGTCCTTGTCCTCGGGGACGTTCGGACACGCGTCCTCCACGTCCTTGATGCCGTCCTTGTCATTGTCGGGATCGGGGCAGCCGTCCTCGTCCTCGAAGTTGTCGAAGTCCTCCGGATCGTCGGGGCATTTGTCGACGTCATCGGGGATGCGGTCGCCGTCGCGGTCGAACGTCGTCGCGTCGGGGCAGCCGTCCTCGTCCTGGTAACCGTTCTTGGTCTCGGGCTCGTTCGGGCACTTGTCGGCGTCGTCGAGGATGCCGTCCTTGTCGTTGTCGGGCTCGGGGCAGCCGTCCTCGTCCTCGAAGTCGTCGAAGTCCTCGGGATCGTCGGGGCACTGGTCGACGTCGTCTTTGTAGCCGTCGCCGTCGCGGTCGCCGATCGATGGCTCGAAGATGAAGCCGATGAACGCGCGCGGCGTCGCCGAGCCGTAGCCGTTCGAGACCTTCCAGCCCGCGCCGACCTCGAAGAACGAGTTGCGCGCGAGGTACAGCTTGATGGCGCCGATCGCCTCGGCCGACGGTTTCATTGTCTCGCTGACGGCCGTGCCATTTTCCCGTCGGTGCGAGTCGAGCCCGAGGTTGCCGTAAACCTCCGCGACGAGATCGAACTTCTGCGGTACCACGCCGTACGCCAGGCCGACGCCGCCGATGACCTCGTTCTGGACGTCGATCGATCCGCCGGTCGTGATGTCCATGCCGCCGACGGTGGGCGGGACGGTGAAGGTGGTGTTGCTGTTGACGTAGCTGACGCGCGAGCTGCGGATGCGCATGCCGGCGTTGACCGCGGCGCGGAACCGCCCCAGGTAGCCGAGCTCGGTGTCGAGGATCGCCGTCGGCTGGAACGTCGTCTGGCCCTCGCCGAGGAACGAGTTCTTGTCGCCGGTGCCGAGGATGATCGACGGCATCACCGCGAACCCGAGCCCGCGGCGGGTCGCGTTCAGGAAGCGCAGCTTGGGATGGATCTGAATGTCGCCCAGGCCCTGATTGGCGAACGTCCACTCTTTCCCGTCGGTGTCATTCGGCGAGCTGCGCCCCGCCACGATGCCCATCGGGATGATGACGCCCAGCTCGCCGCCGAAGTGGGGCAGGCTGAAGAAGCCGACCGCGCCTTGCAGCGACGGACGGATCAGCGTGTCGACCGAGAACGTGTTGGTCTGCGCCGGCGTTCCGAACATGCCGGCGCCGGTGAAGCGCAACGGGCGGCGCGCGTACGACGTCACGAGCCCGAACGAGATGTCCCACTGCCCGAGCACCGCCGACGAGTTGACGGTGACGAACCCTTTCGAGTCCATCGCCGGGCGGAAAATCTCGAGATCGACCGGCGCGTTTTGAAGCTGGGCGCGCGCGGTGGGCACAAACGCTGCGGTGGTGGCTGTCAGCGCGGCGACAGTGAGGGCGGCCTTCACCAAACTCGGGGACCTCTCGCACGTTCGATAGAGGAGGCAACTGCGGGAGGTACAAGTCTGGCCTGGGCGAATGCGCATGTGGCGAACCTCCGTGGACAGGAGCCCCGAACGTCCCGGCCCCACCTTGTTGCGCAACCTGCAAAGGCAACAGGGACGCCCATTTATATCAGCGTCGAGATCCCTGTCAAAGCGCGGTCTTTCGCATTTTTCGTCGGAGCCCGCCGCGGGGCACCGGCGCCTTTTCCGAGGGTCCGGGGTCTGATCCATCTGTGGGTGGCGGGGCCCGGCGACATC
>DATMZL010000406.1:0-3059 GCA_035607075.1 Polyangia bacterium | reverse complement strand
GCCGGCGGGGCTGCGCGCGGCGCGCGACGCCGGTCTCCGCTGCGTCGGTCTCGCCACCACCTGTCCTGCCGCCGAGCTGGAAGGCGCCGACGAGATCGTGGCGTCGCTGGCGGCGCTCGACGTCGCGTCGCTGGCGCGCGCCGCGAAGTCCGCGCGCGGCGCGAACCCGTTGCCGATCCTTTTCACGCCCGGGCCGGTGCGCGTGCCGGCGGCGGTCTCGCGTGCGCTCGTCGATCCGCCTTGCAACTACCACCGGCAGGAGGCGTTTCGCGCGCTGCGCGCAGACATCGAGCGCGACGTCGTGGCGTTGCTCGGGATCCGCGATCCCGCCGCGTATCAGGCGGCGGTGTTCACGGCAACCGGTACCGGGGCAAATGAGGCGTGCCTGCTCGCGCTCTCCGGCCTCGGCCCCGGTCTGATCGCCGCCAACGGCTTCTTCGCCGCGCGCCTCGCGGAGCAGGCGGCGCGCAACGGCATCGCGCATCGCGTGCTCGAGAGCCCCGCCGATCGTCCGCTGGATCCGGCCGACATCGATCGCGCGCTGGCCGCTGCGCCCGAGCTGCGCTGGCTGTACGTCGTCAGCCACGAGACGCGCGCCGGGCTCAAGAACCCGCTGACGGAGATCGGCGCGGTGGCGCGGCGGCGCGGCGTGGCGGTCGGGGCGGACGTCGTGTCGAGCGCGTTCGCCTACCCGATCGACATCGAGGGCGCGGGCCTGGATCTCGCCGTGACGTCGTCGTCGAAGGCGATCGGGGCGGTACCGGGGTTGGGGATCGTGCTCGTTCGCGCGGCGTTTCTCGAGCGCCTGCGCGCGGCGCGTGGCGCCGGCTATTACCTGGACCTCGTCGCCGAGTGCGACAAGCAGCGGCGCGAGAGCCAGCCGCGTTTCGCGCAGCCGGTGGCGCTGTACGCTGCGCTCGCCGCGGCGTGCGCCCACCTGCGCGCGATCGGCATCGACGCGCACATGGCGCGGATGCAACGTCAGATGCGGACGATCGTCGCGCACCTGGACGCGCTCGGGATCGCCGCAACGTTGCCGCCCGCATATCGTTCGGGCGTCGCGGTGAACTTTCGTTTGCCGGCGTCGCTGCGCTATCCGGAGTTCGCGCGACGGATGCAGGAGGAAGGGTACTACCTGCTCTACGGACCGCCGGGTGACGACGGGCAGTTCCAGGTCAGCACGATCGGCGATCTCGACGACGGACACGTCGCCGGTTTGCTGGGCGCGTTGCGGCGCGTGCTGACAGACGAGCGTTAGGTTTTCACCGGATCGAGCGCGAGGACGTGCACGAGCACACGCGCGTCTACGTTCACGAGGTGGCCCTGATGTTGCTCGGCGATCACGTGATGATCGAGCAATTGGGCGCGCATGTGGGGAAGCGGATCGTGTTCGGGTACGACCGGCATCTCCTGCCGGAAGTCGACGACTACGTCGCGCAGCTCGCGGCGTATGGGATCGTCGTCACGGACACCGACGAGCACCGTCTTCATTATCTGAGCTCGGCGGAGCGCGTCTGCCGGCGCGTGCGCGAGCGGCCCGACGCGGTGGGCGTGCTGGCCTGCATGACCGGGATCGGCGTCAGTATCGCGGCGAACAAGTTCGGCGGTGTGTACGCGGCGCGCTGCCTGTCGGTCGCGGACGCGGAGATGGCGCGCACGATCAACAACGCCAACGTGCTGTGCCTGGCGGTGAGCTCAGGCGCGGCGCTGAACGCCGCGATCATCGACGCGTTCATGCGCACGCCCTATCAAGGGCGGAAGCTCGACGAGCTGGCGGGCCTCCGGCGCTTCGAAAGGCAGACGAAGGACGGGCCTCGCCTGGGCGCGACCGAGCCCGACCTGCGCTTCGCCACCGTCGAGCAGATCGAAGTCGCGACGCTGGCGTCGCGCGGGATCACCGGCGTGCTCGCGGATCTCGACGGCACGCTGGTCGGCGATCACGAGGACGACGTCCCCGGCAGCGTGTCCGCCTGGGTCGACGGCCTGCGCGGCGCCGGCATCGGCGTCTGCATCGTCTCCAACAGCGGTCCGGCGCGCGTCGCGCCGGTGGCGGCCGTGCTCGACGTCCCGTACGTCGCGCACGCCGCGAAGCCGCTTCGCCGCGGCATCGACGCCGGCCTGCGCACGCTCGCCCGGCCCGCCAACGACGTCGCCCTCGTCGGCGATCAGCTGTTCACCGACGTGTGGGGCGGGCGCCGCTCGCGCCTGCTGACGATCCTCGTCGAGCCACGCTCCGCAGACCAGGCGCTGCTCACGCGTCTCAAGCGCCCCTTCGAACGCCTCGTCGACGGCAACCGGGCGGCGAGCTGATCGCCAGCGCGCCGCCCGGGCTGCTCAGAAGTGAAAGACGGATCCGCCGACGTGTGCGTCGGCGGTCCAAAGCCCGTGCCAGCGGCAACCGGGCCCATTCACGGTGTAGGGCGCGAAGAAACGACCGTCACCGAAGCTGTCGATATGGTTGTATTCGCCCCAGCGCGGGTCGCCCACCGTTCCGAATGTACACGGCACGACACCCTGGAAGAGCGTTCGCTGGTCCAGCGTCGCGACGCCGTTGGCGAGCAGCAGGCGCGCGGCGACCGTCCGGATGACGGTTGCCGAGCCCACGACCTCTTGCTTTCGCCAGGCCGCGACCCACTGGCCGCCGCCAAAACGGATATTGAAGCCGCCCTCGTTCCCGGGTTCGGCCTGCGTCGACCACCCGAGTTGTTGACAGCCCGTGAGGTCGAGGTTGCATTCGACGACAGTCAATCCGCCCACGCCGGGATTGCCAGGCTTTGTTCCGCCTGAGTACATCAGGCGGAACTTGGTCGTGCCGTCGCTCCCCGGTCCGAAATCGAAGGAGAAGGCCGGGAACGTCGCGGCCTTCGATATGCCGGTGCTGTTCGGGTTCGAAGCGACCACGGTGCGACCAAGCCAGGTGGTCGCGTTCGTCGCCGCATTCAGGCGGTTGGCGGAGATGTTGGTTCCCTGGTTGCTCTCGGTGAACTGGACGTAATAGAGGATCCCGTTGAACACGCGCATCCGGGGGTGGCCCGTCGCGAGCTGGCCTGTTTCCGTGA
>DATMZL010000417.1:0-2871 GCA_035607075.1 Polyangia bacterium | reverse complement strand
CCGCCATCCCGACGCCGCGACCGTCGAGCAGTCGATGAAGCGGCGACCCACGGGGACCGTCTATCTCGATTGCTTGCCCAACGCGTTCGGCCGCACGCTCGCCAGCGCTTACAGCGCGCGCGCCAGCGATCATGCCGGCGTGTCCACGCCGCTGACGTGGGAGGAACTGGACGGCAAGCTGGACCTGCGCGCCTTCGACGTCCGCGCGCTGCCGGGCCGACTGCGCGACGTCGGCGATCTGTGGGCGGGCCTGCGCAAGGCCAAGGGAATCGATCTGGACGCCGTGCTGGAGCGCGCCCACAGCAAGCATGGAAAGTGACAGATGAGGCACGCGCGCGCGCCGCGCCCGAAAATGGTAATAGTACGCGTCAAACTCACGGAGGGTCCGTTCATGCGCTCGAAAATTCCGTTCGCCGTGCTCGCTCTGACGATGTCGACCACGCTGCTCGCCGCCCGCGCCGCCCGCGCGGATGACGAGGATCCCGCCAAGGGGAAGTTCACGCTCGAGCAGGCGACGAAGGGCCTCGCCGGCAGTGGGCCGCTGACCGCGAAGATCGAGACGACGCTGGGGACCTTCAACTGCGAGCTGTACGACAAGCAGGCGCCGGTCACGGTCGCGAACTTCGTCGGTCTGGCGCGCGGCCTGCGCCCCTGGAAGGACCCGAAGACCGGCAAGTGGGTGGAGAAGAAGCCGTATTACGACGGCCTGATCTTCCACCGCGTGATCCCGGGCTTCATGATCCAGGGCGGCGACGCTCTGGGCACCGGCACCGGCGGCCCCGGGTACGAGTTCCAGGACGAGTTCTCGCCCGAGCTGAAGTTCGACAAGCCCGGCCTGCTGGCGATGGCGAACAAGGGCCCGGGCACCAACGGCGCGCAGTTCTTCATCACGGAAGGCACGCCCCAGCACCTCACCGGCCGGCACACCATCTTCGGCCTCTGCGAGCCGCTCTCGCTCGTCACGAAGATCACCGGCGTCAAGCGCGGCCCGCGCGACAAACCGGAGACGGACGTC
The DNA here is from genome assembly GCA_035607075.1 of Polyangia bacterium. GTDB lineage: Bacteria > Myxococcota_A > Polyangia > Fen-1088 > Fen-1088 > JADGRB01. The sequence goes on along the minus strand of DATMZL010000417.1, from coordinate 1,856 downwards.
GTCATGAAGAAGGTGACGATCGCCCACGGCAAAGCCAAGAAGTCGAAGTGAAGCATTTCGTTCTCGACACGAACGTTCTGATTCACGATCCCCGCGCGATCCTCCAGTTCGCGGACAACGAAGTCGTCATACCGATCTTCGTCCTCGAGGAGGTCGACACCTTCAAGAAGGAGGCGTCCGAGCGCGGGCGTAACGCCCGCGAGGTGGCGCGGATGCTCGACGGTCTTCGGGCGAACGGCCGTCTGTCCGACGGCGTTCCGCTGCCTGAAGGCGGCGGGCGCCTGCGTGTCGCCTCGGCGGCGCGATCGGTGCCGACGACGCTGCGCGAGGCGCAGATCGCGGACCACCTGATCCTGATGGTGGCGTTGGACGTGCGTGACGCGGCCAAGGGCGAACCGACGATCTTCGTCACCAAGGACGTCAACCTCCGGATTCGCGCCGACGCGCTGGGCCTGACGTCGATGGACTTCGAGGCGGAGCGCATCGACATCGACGAGCTCTACTCGGGGATGACGGAAATGCCGGTCGCTGGCGCCGACGTCGACGCGTTCTACGCGCAGGGCGCGCTGCCGCTGCCCGAGAACAGCCTCAAGTCGAACCAGTACGTGCTGCTGCGCGATCGCGATAATCCCTCGCACAGCGCGATCGGCCGCTTCGACGGCGCCGCGAAGAAGCTGGTGCCGCTGCGCAAGCTGCGCGACGGCGTGTGGGGCATCCGACCGCGCAACAAGGAACAGCACTGCGCGCTGGACCTGCTGCTGTGCGACGACATCAAGCTGGTCACGCTGATCGGCAAGGCGGGGACGGGCAAGACGATGCTGGCGCTCGCGGCGGGCCTGCAGAAGGTCGTCGAGGAGCAGCTCTACTCGAAGATGCTGGTGTCACGGCCGATCTTCCCGCTGGGGCGCGACGTCGGCTACCTGCCCGGCGACATCGAGGAGAAGCTGAATCCCTGGATGCAGCCGATCTACGACAACGTCGAGTTCCTGATGGGCCTGTCGAAGCAGGAACGCGGGAAGGGGCGCAGCTACCAGGAGCTGATCGATCTCGGCTTCATCGAGATCGAGCCGCTGACGTACATCCGCGGCCGATCGATCCCGAACCAGTTCATCATCGTCGACGAGGCGCAGAACCTGACGCCGCACGAGGTGAAGACCATCATCACGCGCGTCGGCGAGGCGACGAAGGTGGTGCTGACGGGCGACCCGTACCAGATCGACAATCCTTACGTCGATGCGACGTCGAACGGGCTGACGACGGTGGTCGAGAAGTTCAAGGGCGAGCTCGTGGCGGGACACGTGACGCTGTCGAAGGGCGAACGCTCCGCGCTCGCCGAGCTGGCGTCGAACGTTCTTTAGGTCAGCGGCTCAAGATCGGGCGGCGAAGCGTCGAAGGAGACGTTCCAACCGCCCAGGAGCCGAGCCATGCGCCGTTCATCCCGTTCATCACTGCTGTTCGTTGTTCCTGCGTTGTTGCTTGCGCTGAATGGCTGCGGAGGCGGCGACGGCGGTTCGAGCGGGAAGGGTGGCGGCTCGGCGGGCAAAGGTGGAAGCGGCGGGCGCGGCGGCACGACCGGTAGCGCAGGCCGCGGCGGCACGACCGGCGGCGCGGGGACGAGCGGCGGCGCGACGGCGGGGACGGGCGGCGGCGCGACGGCCGGGACAGGCGGCGGCGCGACGGCCGGAACCGGTGGCGCGGCGACGGGTGGTCGTGGTGGCGCCGGCGGCAGCGCGGGCGCGACGGGCGGAACGGGCGGCGGCGCGATGGCGGGGACCGGCGGTGCGACGGCGGGGACGGGCGGGCGCGGCGGGACGGGCACGGGCACGGGCGGCAGTGGCGGAAGCGCCGGCGCGACG
>DATMZL010000577.1:0-4639 GCA_035607075.1 Polyangia bacterium | reverse complement strand
GCTGCATCCGCTGTCCGGCGAGCCGCTCTCGGTCTCGCCGCTGACCTGGTCGCACGCCGAGCTGGTCGCGACGGTCGCCGCCTACGTCAGCAAGTACCGAAACCTGACCTGAGCTATTCTGGTCACGTAGCTTAGAAAGGGTCCGCGATGATGAAGATCGCTTCGCGTGTGGTCATGGTGCTCGCGGTTTGTGCGCTCGGCGCATGTCGATCCAATCGGCCCCTCAAGAACGACGGTGGCGCGAACGCTGGAAGCGGCGGCACCGGCGGCGGATCGGCGGGGCGCGGCGGCACCGGCGGCGGAGTTGCGGGATCAGTCGGCGGTGGCGGATCAGTGGGCGCGGGCGGCAGCGGTGGCAGCGGTGGCAGCGGTGGCAGCGGTGGATTGGTCGGCAACGGCGGATCGACCGGCGCCGGTGGTAGTGGAGGCACCGGCGGCGCGGGCGGCGCTTGCTATTCGCTGTTTCAACCCTGCACGAGCACGACCGAGTGCTGTGCGCCGTACCTTTGCATCACAATCAACGGCGGTCCGAAGTGTCAGCTGGAAGGACCGATCCCCGACGGTGGTCCGGGCGGAGCAAGCGGCGCGGGCGGGGCGGGGGGCGCGGGCGGCGCGAGCGGAAACGACGGCGGGCCGGCGGACTTCTGCAGCGGCAGCGCGCCGCGCATGGTCGTCAACGGCATCGCGACCACGCCCACCGTCGTCGGGCAGCAGCTGGTCCTCGACTGCTGCGACGGCGGCCGGTTCGTCGTCACCACCAGCGACTTCAGCCAGCCGATCGGCTTTAGCTGGCGCGAGTCGGTCGGCCCGGGTCGGGCGTTTCCCGCCACCGTCGACCTCGCGAGCTTGCCCGATCGCTGGAGCGCGAACCTGCAAGCGGGTTGCAGCGTGACCCAGGCGGGGTGCCTCGGCCCGCTCGACAGCTTCACGAAGGGCTTCACGGGATCGCTGTCCGTCGACTTCTTCGACGGCAGCTACGGGTTCGACATGAGCCTGTGCCTGCACTTCGTGGAACCCGCCGGCATGCCCGGGACGTTCGTGCACACGCTCGATCTCTACGCCCCGCACGTCTCAGCCCGGTAGCTGAAGCGTCCCCCGGCCGGTCCAGCGCGATCGAACGCGGATTATTATATGCCTTGACAGGCATATGCCCTGATGGGCATATAAGGAGCGTGGAATCTGCATTCGCCATCATCGCGGAGCCGAACCGGCGCGCGATCCTCAGCCTCCTGGTCGCGTCCGAACAGACGGTCGGCGAGATCGAACGCCAGCTGCGTATGTCCCAGCCGACGGTCTCGAAGCACCTGCGCGTGCTGCGCGAGGCCGGCTTCGTGGAAGCCACGGTGGATGAGCAACGCCGCGTCTACCGGCTGACGCCGGCGCCGCTTCAGGAGGTCGACATGTGGTTGACGCAGTTCCGACGGTTCTGGTCCGCGCACGTGGACGCGCTCGAGCGCCACCTCGACCGCATGGAGCAATCCGAGCGCACGAACAAGGTGAACAAAGTGGATAGAAAAGCAAGACGACAGACAGGAAGGAGACGACGATGACAAACCGCGAACAGTACACACCGGGTCCCGCCAGCGCGCAGGTCCGCAAGGACGAAGGCGCGAACTGGACGCTCGTCCTGGTCCGAGAGCTGCGCCACACGCCGGAAAAGGTCTGGCAGGCGCTGACCGAGCCCGGGCAATTGCGCGAGTGGGCGCCCTTCGACGCCGACCGCAGCCTGGGTGCGGCCGGCGCGACAGTGAAGCTCACGACGGTGGGGGCGCCGTCGCCGAACGTCACCGAAACCACAATCACGCGCGCCGAAGCGCCCAAGCTGCTCGAGTACAACTGGGGTGGCGGCGACGTCCGCTGGGAGCTCGAACCCTCCGGCAAGGGCACGCGCCTCACGCTGTGGGCCAGCATCAACCGCGGCTTCATCTCGATGGGCGCGGCCGGTTGGCACATCTGCCTCGACGTGCTGGATCACCTGCTCGGCGAAGCGCCCCTCGGTCGCATGGCCGGCATGGAGGTGCTGAAGTTCGAGGGCTGGCAGCGGCTCAACGCCGAGTACGCAAAGCTGTTCGGCGTCGAGGCGCCGAAGTGGTAACCGCTTTCAACCAAGGATTGAACATGTCGCGTTCAAGAAAAGCAGTCACCGCCTTCTGGATCGTCACCGCGCTCTTCTGCCTGCAGATCGGCTTCACTGCGTACGCGCAGCTGCGCCTTCCGCAGGTTGCGCAGGCGTTCGCGCACCTCGGGTTCCCGGGCTACTTCCGGATAGAGAACTCGATCGCGAAGTTCATCGGCATCGTCGTGCTGCTCGCGCCGCTGTCGCCGCGGCTGAAGGAATGGGCGTACGCCGGCTTCGCCATCGACCTCGGCTCCGCGCTCATCGCCCACTTCTCGGTGGGCGACGGCGCGCAGGCCTGGGGATGGGCGGCGGGCACCGGCGTCCTCTGGGGGCTCTCGTACTACTTCTGGCGCCGCGTGGAGCCGACGCCGCAGCCCCAGCTTACGCCCGCGATCGCCTGACCCACCCGCACGAAGGAGAGACAACATGGAAACGTCACACGCAAGCAAAGCGCCGTCGCCGGCGGCGCTCATCTCGGGAAGAATCGCCGAGTCCTACAAGACGGTCGTCAAGCTGACCTTCGCGAAGGGCGCGTCGCTCGACGATCCGTCGCGGCTCTTCAACGCGAGCCTCGACGGCGGCACGCGCCGCGCGATCGACATCCCCGAGGGCACGGAGGTGAACGCGTCCGCATTCAAGGCGCTGGTTCGCGAGGCGATCGCCGCCAACAGTCTCAAAGGAGCGAAGGGAAAACGGTGAAGCCGGTCCTCCTCGCCGGCGGCAATCCGCAGATCGCGAAAGCCGACGGCGATGCGCCGGTGCGCGCGTACATCGCGGCCATCCCCGCCGGCTGGAAGCGCGACGTCGCGCGCCGCCTCGACGCGCTGATCGCGCGCACGGTCCCGCGCGTGCGCAAGGCCGTGAAATGGAACTCGCCCTTCTATGGTGTCGGTTCCGTCGAGGACCAGGGTTGGTTCCTCAGCTTTCACTGCTTCGCGAAGTACATAAAGGTCGGCTTCTTTCGCGGCACATCGCTGCGTCCGCCGCTGCCGGGAAAGTCCAAGCAGAAGGAAGTCCGCACCCTCGACATCCGCGAGGACGACGATCTCGACGAGAAACTCGTGGCGAGCTGGATCCGCCAGGCGTCGAAGCTGCCCGGGTGGGTCCCGTAGCGCCGCGAAGTCCGCGCGTTTCCTGGGCACACATGGCGGGGCGCATGCGCGCGACGCCTACAAAGTCGCACAGACAACTCCGGACTCGCCGCGCCTCGGCGAAAAATCGTGGTCGGCGTGATCAACATGGTGCTACTGCGGAATAGGTATCGTGATGCCCCCCTCCCTTAGGTCGATTTGCGTCATCTCTTCGTTTGCTGCGATCTTCGCAGCTTGCGCGGGCTCCGAGCCGATAGGCGAGACGGGGACCGCCGGGACATCGGCCGTCGGTAAAGGTGGAACGACGGGCGGTGGCGCGAGCGGCGGCACCGCCGGTCCGGGCGAAGGGGGAACGTTGGGAGCGGCCGGCACGATGGGCGAAGCGGGAACGAACGGATCCGGCGTGGCGGGAACGACCGGCGCGGGAGCACGCGGCGGCACGACGGGCGCCGGCGGCAGCGTCGGTGGCAGCGGCGGCAGCGGCAGTGGCGGCAGTGGATCGACGGGCGTTGCGGGGACGACGGGTGTCGCGGGACGCGGCGGCACGACGGGCGCGGCGGGGACGACGGGCGTCGCGGGGCGCGGCGGCACGACGGGCGGCGCAGGGACGATGGGCGTCGCGGGACGCGGCGGCACGACGGGCGCGGCGGGGACGACAGGCGTCGCGGGGCGCGGCGGCACGACAGGTTCGGGCGGCGGTGGCGCGACGGGCAGCGGCGGCGCCGCGGTGATCGATTGCGCGGCGACGATTCCCAGCGGCGGGACGCAGCACAACTCGTCGAATCAGTCGGGCACCGCGGCCGGTATGAACTGGACGATCTGGTCGAACGGCAGCGGCGGTTCGATCACCACGTTCGATGTCCCGGCGTTCAAGGCCGCCTGGGCGAACTCCGGCGATTTCCTGGCCCGCCTGGGCCTGCAATGGAACGCCACCAAGACGTACGATCAGCTGGGGACGGTCACCGCGCAGTTCGCGTCGAAGAAGACCGGAGACGGCGGTGGCTACTCGTACATCGGGATCTACGGCTGGTCGGTGTCGCCGTGCATCGAGTTCTACATCGTCGACGACTCGTTCAAGACGATGCCGGTCAACCCGGGCAGCACGACCATGAAGGGCACCGCCGACATTGACGGCGGGACATACATCCTCTACACGCGCCCGACGACGGGAACCGGCGGCTCGAAGTGCTCTGGCGTCACGAGCTGGACGCAGTTCTACAGCGTCCGCAGGACGGCTCGCACGTGCGGGCAGATCTCCGTCAGCCAGCACTTCGCCGCGTGGGCCGCCGCCGGCATGACGCTGGGGAAGATGGACCAGGCGCAGCTTCTCGTGGAGGTCGGCGGCGGCACCGGCAGCATCGACTTTCCCGTCGCGAGCATGACCGCGCAGTAGCCGCCGCGTCGGTTCTGTCCGCGCGAGCGGTGGCCT
>DATMZL010001435.1:0-2931 GCA_035607075.1 Polyangia bacterium | reverse complement strand
CCGTTGCTCGACGTGAACTGCGGCGCCATTCCGGAAGCGCTGATGGAGTCGCAGCTTTTCGGACACGCGAAGGGCGCGTTCACCGGCGCCGATCGCGAGCAGCAGGGCTACCTGGCGCAGGTCAAGGAAGGCACGCTGTTTCTCGACGAGGTGGCGGAGCTGCCCGCGGTGTTGCAGTCGAAGTTGTTGCGCGTGCTCGAGACCGGTGTCTTCCGCCCGGTCGGGTCGCCGGCGCAAGGGCGCTTCGTCGGGCGCGTCGTCGCCGCGACGCACGCCGATCTCAGCGACCGTGTGCGTTCCGGATCGTTCCGCGAGGATCTTTTCTATCGCCTGAATGTGCTCGCGATCCGGATCCCACCGCTCAGCGAACGGCGCGAGGACATTCCGGCGCTGGTCGCGCATTTCTGCCGTGGGCAGAAACGTCCGCTGCGTTTTTCGGAGGCGGCGCTGGACGTCCTGGCGGGCGCCACGTGGCCCGGGCACGTGCGCCAGCTTCGCAACCTGGTCGACCGCGTGGCGGCGTTCGCCGACGAGGACCTGATCACGCCCGACGCGCTCGTCCCGTTCATCTCGGAGTCGCCCGCGTCGAACACCAACGCCGACGCCCTCCAGAACATCGCCCAGAAGATCTTGCGCCTCCCGATCGAGAACAAGCTGGAAGCGATGGAGGAAGCGCTTGTCGCCGAGGCCGTCCGGCTGTCCGACGGCAACAAGAGCGGCGCCGCCCGCCTCCTCGGCATGCATCGCAAAGCCATCAGCAGAAGGCTGTAAGACACGAAAGCTCGTGGGCGCCTCCGGCCGTTCGCGGGACATCGTGGCGCAAAACTGGCCGGAAACGGCCGGTGCGCGGCGCAAGTTGGCCGAAAACGGCCGGTTCGTGCAGCGCACGCCCGCGTCGGGACAGGCCTTTTGCGTGGCACGTTCCGTGCTGAAGGGAAGTGGCGTGTGACCTGTTCGAAGAGGTTAAGCCGCGCCAATTCGTTCAGGCCTTCGGGCTTGATCGAACGGTAATACCGGCGCGCAATCTCGTGCAGGTCACACACGTACCTCGCGCGCGGCGCGGGCGAGCCCTCCTCTCCATCGGGCCCCGCGCTGGCGCGCGAGGTACTTCCGCTATTAGCGACTCCGTCAGCGACGGGGACGAAGCGCCTGCCAGCCGGTCGCTTTCGACCAGCGCCAGACGTTGTCGGACGTGAGGCCCAGCGGCCGGCCGTGCGTGTCTGACGTGATCAACGTGAGTCCGTCCGGAACGTGCGCGTCGAGCACGCGATCGGCGGATTCTCCGCCGGGCCGCCCGAGCAGGCGAGCTGGTTCCTTCTTTTCGTCGTCGGCCGGTGCAATCAAGAAGTCGATCGGCTTGCCGTTCAGCGACCCGACGGCGGGTGGGAACGGCACCCCATCGTCGGACGCCCAGCTTCCGAAGTGTGTTTGCTCGCCGAAGGCGGTCTCCGAATCCGTGCCCAGCTCGCGCCAGCGGTTCGATCCGATCCGCCCGCGGTAGCGAACGGAGTAGTCGCCCGAGTGACAGTTTTCCATGTAGCCGGCCAGCTCGAGGACGCCGTCGGCGAGCAGTTGTAGACGGCCGTGGTCGACGAACGGCAACGTCTGGACAGTCCAGTGCCGTCCCTGATCGGCGGTCATCACCAGCCACTCGTCCTTCTTGTTCGACACGAACCAAGCCACGCGATCAGCGATGACGATGAAGCCGCGCGTCTTGCCGGACACGGGCGTGGGGCGCCACGCCGCTGCGCGATCCCGCGCGGCGACGCCGAATCGGTTGCTCCCGCGGATCGCGAACACCGTTCCATCCGCCGTCAGCGTCACGGCCGCCACGGCGCCCGCGCCCGGCAGGTACGCGCGCGCGCCGTCGAGAGATCGGATCTCTTTTTCCGACCACGCCACGCCCTCATCGCTGCCCGGCGCCAACGCGATGCCCCGCAGATCGGCGGGCGAATCCGCCCGCGCCGCCGCCGCGACCGCCATCAGGCCGAAAAGAGCCGCAAAGCCCGCCAGGCACTTTTTCAACAAAGTTGCTCGCGTCGAGGGTAGGGGGCGTGTTACCGGGAATAGTTAAGGAAGATGCCTATTGATAAGGCCACCGTGACCCTGCCCGGGATCACGCAACCCGTCGATCTTTATACCCTGGACCAGCCCGACGGGCTGCGGGCGCGGATCCTCACGCTGGGCGGCGCGGTGATGACGCTGGAGGTTCCCGACGGTGACGGGGCACCCGTCGACGTGGTGCTCGGATTCGACGAACCGGCCGGCTATCTCGACAACCGCCCGTTCCTCGGCGCTCTGATCGGCCGCTACGGCAATCGGATCGCGCGCGGCGAGTTACCCGTCGACGATCGGGTATTCCGGCTGGCCAAGAACGACGGGGACAACCACCTTCACGGCGGTCCCGGCGGCTTCCACACCGTCCCCTGGCAGGTCACCGCCGCCAGCGACGGCGTCGAACCGAGGCTCGCGCTCCGCCATCTCAGCAGCGACGGCGAGGAAGGCTACCCGGGCACCGTCGAGGTCGACGCGGTCTACACGCTGACGCGCGAGCGTGCGTTGCGCGTCGAGTACGCCGCGCGCACCGATCGGCCGACGGTCGTGAACCTCACGCAGCACTCGTACTTCAACCTCGCCGGGCACGGGGCCGGCAGCATCCTGGATCACCAGCTGCGCCTGTGCGCGTCGCGCTTCCTGCCCATCGATCCGCACGGCATCCCGACGGGCGGGCCGCGGTCCGTGCGCGGAACGCCGTTCGACTTCCTCGCGGCGGCGCCGATCGGCGCGCGCATCGCCGCCGACGACGAGCAGCTCCGTCACGGGGCCGGCTACGACCACTGCTTCGCCGTCGACGGCTGGGACGGATCGCTGCAGACGATCGCCGAGGTGCTGGAGCCCGCGTCGGGCCGGCGGATGGTCGTGCGCTCGACG
>DATMZL010001714.1:0-2365 GCA_035607075.1 Polyangia bacterium | reverse complement strand
CTTACCCTGCAATCCGATGCCGCCGCCGATCTTGTCGCCTTCGCCGTCGACGCTGATCAGCGCGCGGATCGCCGACAGCTCGGCGCGCGACACGTGCGCGCCACACACGTCGTAGTCGATCCACGCCTCGTACGACAGCGGCGCGACGCGCTTCAACATCCCCGCCATCACGCGTCCGTACTCCTGGATCTCCCACTGCGCGTGCGTGTCCACGCGCAGGGTCAGGAAGTGAAGCAGGTTGTGGAGATCGATCTTCCAGTACCACTGCGTGTACGTCGACAGCGGCAGGTCGATGCGCGCCAGCTCGCGCGCGACCTCGTTCTCGGTCAGCCAGCCGTAGGCGCCGGTGCTCTCACGCCGGATCGACGCCCATCGGCGCTGCGCCTCGTCGAACAGCTCGCGACCGACCGCCTGCCCGCTGCGCCCCTGGTTGTTGCGCTTGCTCTGCGTCTGCAGCTGCGCTTCTTCGGGCGTGTAGAACAGCATCGGGATCAGCGAATAACGCCCGCTGTACTCGTTCACCGACGCCGTTCGGTGCCGGATCCACTGGCGCGCGATGAACATCGGCATGCAACAGTGGAACTTCATCTCGACCATCTCGCTGGGCGTCGTGTGCTTGTGGCGCCGCAGGTAGCGCAGAAGGCCGCGCGTGGCGCTCTGCTTGCGCGTGCCATAGCCGTAGCTGACGCGGGCGGCGCGTTCGATGTCCTCGTCGGTGCCGAGGTAGTCGACCAGCGCGACGAAGCCATGGTCCAGAACCGGGAAGTAGAGCCCGAGGATCTCTTCCGCCCCCGGGCTGGTCGGCCGCTTGGTCTCTGCCACGGAGGGACGTTAACACTTTCGCCGGCCCGGCCGACACGTCCGAATCTCTGTAAGTTGGAAAGTTGCGGGCCGCGGCCGTACCCTAACGGTCAGCCATGACGGAGCGCATCCCGCTCGCCTACCTGTTCCCGCTGCGATTGCTCTGCGGCCTCATCCTCGTGCTCGAAGGGTGGAGCAAGCTGCAGGGCGACTGGCTGCACGGCACGCCCCTCGTACACACGCTGGACGGTTGGCTGGCGGCGGACAAGCCTTACGGATTCTTTCTGCCGATCGTGAAACTCGCGCACGCGCATCCCAAGATTTTCGGATCGCTGGTCACGCTCGGCGAGGTCGCGGTTGGACTGTCATTGCTGGCCGGCGTGCTGACGCGCATCGGCGCAGCGCTCGGCGCGCTCATGCTATTCGGATTCGCGTTCGGCGCCGGACAGGGTCTGGTGCCGCCCGGCAACGCCGTGCTGATGGGCGCGCTCTGCTTGCTGTTCGTCGCGGCGCCGCCGGGGCGGGTCCTCGGCGTCGACAGCGTGCTGCAGGGCCGGCTGCCGCGCTGGATGGTCTAGCTCCGGGGATCGGTGTAGCTTCGCCGGATGCGAAGGACTCCGGTGGTGATGGGCGTGCTGGCGATGATTTTCGGCGGCGTCCAGATCCTGTTCACCGGCGTCAGCCTGATCGGTCAGTCGTTCTCGAAACAGATGATGGGCAGCATGGGCAAGGCGGTCTCCGGCTTGCCGCACCCGGAGGGCCAGCCCGACATGGGCGAGGCCTTCGAACGCCTCGCGCACCTCACCGACGAGCTCAAGCTCTACACGTACCTGACCGGCTTCACGATGCTGGCGTTCGCCGTCACGCTGATCCTCGTCGGCTGGATGCTTTACAAACGGCGCGCGCAGGCGCGGCCGCTGACGATCGCGTGGGCGGCGGCCGCGCTCGCGTACCTGCCGGTGCAGCTCTGGATCCAGGTGAAGATCATCCTGCCGCGCACGCAGGAGGTCACGAAGGCATTCGTGCAGGGGATGGACCAGGCCGCCGCCGGTATCATGGACTCGGTCTCGGGTATGCAAGGCATGATGACCGTCATCGGATACGTGGCGTTCTACACGCCGTTCCCGATCCTCCTGCTGGTGCTGATCGGCCGCCAATCGGCGAAGAACGACCTCCTGCCAGCGTCGATCTCGTGATGTCGTGAGCGACGCGGGCGGCAGCGGGCGAGGTGGCGGGGGCGCGGGCGGGATCATCGCGCTGCTGCGCGCGGGCGACGTGCGCACGCTGCTGACGCGGTATTCGGACATGGCGCTGGCCGGTCTGGTCATCGCCATCGTCGGCATGATGATCGTGCCGCTGCCGACGCCGCTGCTGGACCTTTTGATCTCGGTGAACATCGCGACCGGGGTGGTTCTGCTGCTGGTCGCGATCTACGTCAGCGACGCGCTGAAGATCGCGACGTTCCCGACGTTGCTGCTGCTGACCACGTTGTTTCGGCTGGCACTCGAGGTGTCGGCCACGCGTCTCATCCTGCTGCGCGCCGACGCGGGCGAGGTGATCCGCG
>DATMZL010001306.1:0-3637 GCA_035607075.1 Polyangia bacterium | reverse complement strand
GGGTTGGCCGTCGGCGCGGGCCGGCCATTCGGTCGCCTACAGCGCCGCGCGCGACCGCCTGTTTGTCTTCGGCGGCCAGAGCTTTTCCGGCCTGATGAACGAGCTCTGGACGTTCGACACCAGCTCGCTCTGACAGATCTGTCCCGCGACCAATTTCAGAAGCTGCGCGCCTGAGCTGCCACGCGTTCGCTGACGCGGTGGTTGCCAATGCCCTGGGCGAATACCTGGAGCGCGACGAAAAAAATTCCGACGTGATGTCGTGGAGCTGAACGGGATCGAACCGTCGGCCTCCTCAATGCCATTTCGTAGAATTGCTTGTGGTGACGGGTAGTTAGAGGACGCAATCGTTTCATGGGCAAGCGAAACGTCAGCAGTTTCGTCGACTTGGGTTTGAAACGATTGATTTTAGCTCGCCGCAGGGAGCGGTTTCGGAAGCTGTCGCACGTGGCTGCGCGCTTCGTAAAGATCGATTGCCTGCTGGGCGTTCAGCCAGAAATCGGGCGAGGTCCGGAAGCTCGCTCCGAGCTTCAGTGCCATTTCAGCCGTCACGGAGGTGCGGCCGTTGACGATGCGGTTGATGACCTTCACGTCGCAACCCAGGTGATCGGCGAGCTCCTTCTGGCTCATGCCCAGGGGCTGCAAGAATTCCTCGTCCAGGATCTCGCCGGGCGTTGTTGGCTTGCGAGTCATCTCTCGAGGTGCGGTCATCTCATCTCCTTCACGCGTGATAGTCGACGACATCGACATCTTCCGGTCCGCCGCTCGTCCATCGGAACACGATCCGCCACTGGTCATTCACTCGAATGCTGAAGAAGCCCTTTAGGCTGCCCTTGAGAGCTTCGAGGCGGTTCGCCGGTGGCGACCTCAGATCGTCGAGCTTCTGAGCGTAGTGGAGCATGTCCAACTTCCGCGCCACGATTCTTGCAACTGCGGTCCAACCAGCTTTCCGCTCGGCCTTCCCGTCGAAAAAGAAGTCTGCAATCTCGGAGCGACGGAAGGTCCGAATCGCCATCGATGCCCTTCCAATATACCTCTGTTAGGTATACCTGCAATCGGTATGAGCGGACGACGATCGGAGCTGTCAGCCGTGTATCGCGTGTGAAAACGGTCCTGGCGACCGGGCGATATCGGATGGGTTGCCATGCTTACGGGCTGTTGAAGCGCGGAAAAGGCTGGCCTTCTATCCGGACATTTACCCGGCCCATATTGTCGTGCCTTGCGGATAACTTATTAATACAAAAGGGTTTATGTAGGATGCCATCCGGACGTGGAAGCGGACACGAAAGCGGCCGACCGGGGCGAATCCACCTCAGCGATGGAGCCACTGCTCATCCCCGAAGGCTCACGTCACCGGACGGCGCTAAACGACCTCGCGTTCGACCTCGCCCGGAAGTCGACCGGGTTCCGCCGGAGCCTTCTGCGTCCCGTCCAGGCACCGCTCGCCAGCCTCGTGCGCGCGATGAACTGCCACTACTCGAATCTCATCGAGGGACACGATCTCCACCCAATCGATATCGAGAGGGCGCTCAGGGACGACTACAGCCAGGACCGAAAAAAGCGCGACCTACAGATCGAAGCCAAGGCGCACATGGCGGTTCAGCAGTGGATCGACGAGGGCGGCTTACCGGTGAACCAGGCGGTCAGTCCCGAAGGCATCATCGACCTTCATCGGCGGTTCTGCGCGCACCTGCCGGAAGACCTGCTCTGGCTCGACAACCCGGACACCGGAGAGCGGGTGCGCGTCGTCGCGGGCGAACTGCGCCGGCGGGATGTGAAGGTCGGCCAGCACGTCGCGGTCAGTCCCGGAGCGTTGCCTCGCTTCCTGGCCCGGTTCGCCGAGGTCTACGGCGGCCTCGGCACGGTCGACCGCCTCGTTTCGGCCGCCGCCGCTCACCACCGGCTGCTCTGGATGCACCCGTTCCTCGACGGCAACGGACGCGTGGCTCGACTCATGTCGCACGCGATGCTGCTGGGTATCCTCGACACGGGAGCCGTCTGGTCGGTCGCGCGAGGGCTCGCGCGCAATGTCCAGCAGTACAAGACCCTGCTCGCGAACTGCGATTCGACGCGACGGAACGATCTCGACGGGCGTGGGGCGCTCAGCGAGGAAGCGCTCGCCGAGTTCACGCGCTTCTTCCTCGCTGTCTGCATCGACCAGGTGGACTTCATGGAGAGCCTCGTCCAGCCCGACCGCCTCCGGGCGCGCGTTCTGGTCTGGGCTGAAGAGGAAGTCCGGGTGGGCGATCTGCCTACGCAGTCGGGGCGGGTGCTGGAGGCGGTTCTCCATCGCGGCGAGCTGCCGCGTGGCGAGGTAGACGCTATCGCCGGCACAGGGGAAAGGCAGGGACGCCGGATTCTTGCAGCGCTGGTTGCGAAGGGCGTGCTGGCGTCGGAAGGCCCGCGCGCGCCGCTGCACTTGGCGTTTCCCGCGAACCTGGCGCAGCGGTGGATGCCGGGGCTGTTCCCCGAGCGGCCGAATTCATAAACGAAGCCGATACGGCGATCGATGAGGCGGGCAGAGGTTTGGGCCGCCGCCGGAGATGGCTGCGCCTCGTAGAGGTCGACCGTCTTCTGAATCTGGTATCCGGAACGACCACCAGGTGGTCGTGAACAGGTCAAGAGGCGGCGCGCGGCGCACACGCCGCGCGTTTTCCGCAGCAGCGACCGGCGAAGCGTCAGCGATTCGAACAGCTTGCTTTGGGAACGGTTGACGACGAGCCAGCCCGGAGTTGGACCCGACCGGCGGCTCCTGGCTCTTGCAAGGTCGCCATTGGTACGGGTCGCGAAGTCGGCCATGCTAAGGGGCGATGGTTCGGTATCGAGGCGTCGGTGCGTCGCGGGGAATCGCGATTGGGCCCGTCTACCTCACGGCAGTTCGTGTGTCCGTCGCCGAGCGCCGCATCTTGCGCCACGATCGAGAGGCCGAGCTCGCCCGCCTGGAAGCAGCTTCGGAAGGGGCGGAGCAGCAGCTCGATCAGCTGAGGCAGAAGCTCGGCGGCGGTCCCGGTTTGACGGGGCTCGAGATCATCGATCTGCACCGCCTGATCATTCGAAGCCCCGAGCTCGCGGGCGAGGCGCGGCGGCTCGTCACCGAGGAGTGCTTCGCTGCGGAGTGGGCGGTGGCGCGCGCGCTCGAGGGAATTCGCAGCACGTTTGCCCGCCTCGACGATCATTACTTTCGTGATCGGGCGGGCGACTTCGAGGCGGCGGCCGATCGCCTCCTGCGCGTGCTGATCGGGCTGCCGGAGGTGCGGCCCGAGGAGAACACGCCTAGGGGCGCGGTCGCGGTGGCCGTGGACATCGGCCCGCTCGATGTATTCCATCTGCAGCGGTCCGGCATCGCGGCGATCGTCGGTGAGAGCGGGGGAGCGACTTCGCACGCTGCGATCATCGCCCGTGCTTTCGACCTGCCATACGTCGTCGGCGTCCGCGACGTCACGACGAAGGTCCGTCCGGGTACGCGCGTGATCGTCGACGGAGGCCGGGGCGAGGTGGTCGTCGATCCCGACGAAGAGTCCTTACGCGCCTATCGCGCACGCGCCGGCGCGGAAAGCGAGCGTGGCCGGCGGATGAAGGCCACCCGAGACCTGCCCTCCGTCACGAGCGACGGCGTGCCCGTCCATCTCGGCGCCAACGT
>DATMZL010001689.1:0-5880 GCA_035607075.1 Polyangia bacterium | reverse complement strand
GTTGACGCGCGCCAGTTGCTCGTTGCGCCCCTGCAGCTCGTCATTGAGCGTGGTGAGCTCTTATCTCCTCTCGGGCGGTGTCGAGCTCTTCGTTCGCGGACTGGAGCTCTTCGTTGCTCGACAGGACCTCCTCATTCGCCGCCTGCAGCTCCTCGTTGGTCGTCTCGAGGTCCTGGATGATCGGTTGGACGTAGCGGCGGCTCTCTTCCAGCTCCTTTTCGAGCGCCGCGATCCGGCGATCGCGTTCGGCTCCGTCCAACTTGACGCCGCCCTTGCGGGCGGCGCCTCCCGACAGCTTGCGCCGATCGGGCGTGTCGCCGGGGCGAGGTGTCGCGTCGCCGCGCTCGAACGCCACCAGGAAGCGGCGGTTGCCTTCGCTGCCGAGCGGCGTGACGTCCAGATTGACTGTCTCCCCGCGCCCGTTGACGCGCATGCGGACGCCCTCGCGCCGGATGCTGATCTCCGTCGTGGTGCGCGCCTCGTGGAGCGCGCTGCGCAACGCGGGGCCGAGGCCGTCGCGCGCCATGCGCATCACATCCAGGCGGGCCTCGCCGGTGGGGAGCTGGAGGAAGGGCGCCGTGTCCCCGTGCGCGCGCACGACACGCAGGTCGCGATCCAGCACGACCCCCGCCGGGCCGTACTTTTCGGCGAGGAGCCGGTTCGTCTCGGCGCTCGGGTCGACCGCCGCCCCCGTTCGCGGTTGGGATCGTTCGAGCAACTGCAAAGGATGGATCGGGGTCTCGAGCATGGCCCGGTTGAAATGCATCGGCGCGGCGACCGTTTCCGCCGCCGACCGGGCGTAGATCTTGTGCTTCTTGTCGACCACGTCGAACAGGTTCGCCTGGCCCGCGACGGTTTCCGACCGGCCCAGCATCAGGTACCCGGTCGCCTTCAGCGCGTAATGGAAGACGCCGATCACCTTCCGCTGCAGCGCAAAGCCGAGGTAGATGAGCACGTTCCGGCAGAGGATCAGATCGAGGTTCGAGAACGGTGGATCGCGGGCCAGATCCTGCCGGGCGAACACGCAGAGCTCTCGGATCCGCTTGTCGACCCGATAGATGTCGCCGTCCTTGACGAAGTAGCGCCGCCGCCGCTCCTCCTCCCAAATCGGCGAGCGTGGACGCGGCGTACACACCGGTGCGCGCTTGGTCGATCACCTTGTGACTGACGTCGGTGCCGAAGATCTGAAGGCGCCGCTTCGTCTTGCGCCGGGCCGAGAAATCGAGCAGCTCCATCGCGACCGTGTAAACCTCTTCGCCCGAAGCGCAGCCCGGGATCCAGACGCGGATCGGCTCATCGCTCGACCGCTTGAACAACCGCGGGTAGACCTTGCGGCGAAGGGCGGCGTACGCCCCTGGATCACGGAAGAAGCTGGTGACATGGATCCACATGTCGTCGCAGAGACGACCGATCTCTTCCGGCTCACGCTCGAGCCGGGCCGCGTACTGCTGCATCGTATCGACCCGCACCAGCATCATTCGGCGGCGGATCCGACGGACGACCGTGGGGATCTTGTACTGCGCGAAATCGATCCCGACGCTCGCCCGCAGGAGGCCGAAGATGCGATCAAGACCGCGGTCGGCTGGGGCGGGTTCGTCGTCGGACGGCGGCTCCGAATCATCGAGCAGCCGCGGGTCCTTGCAGATCCGGACCAGCTCCGGGCCGATCCCGGCCGCGGGCTGAACGATGTCGACGGCCCCCGTGGCGATCGCGGCGCGCGGCATGCCGTCGAAGCGCGCGTCGCTCGGATCTTGGGCGATGGTGATGCCACCGGCGGCCTTGATCGCCTCGATCCCGCGGGCCCCGTCGGAGCCCGTTCCCGAGAGGACGACGGCGATGGAACGCTGGCCGTACTGATTCGCCATCGATCTCAGCAGCTCGTCGAACGGTCGGTGCTGCGAGGCGTCCGTCGGCCGGCGGCCGACCTTCAAGTGCCCGTCGACCACCGTCATCTGCGTATCAGGCGCGATCACATAGACGTGGCCCGGCGCCAGCGGCATCCCGTTCTTCGCCTCGAGCGAGGGCAGACCGCCCGCATGCCCGAGGAGATCAGGTAACGCGCTCGTTCGCCTGGGATCGAGGTGCTGAACCACCACCACGGCGAGCCTCGTATCGGCACGAAGGCTCTTGAGCAGCGCGCTCAGCGCTTCCAGCCCGCCCGCCGACGCCCCGACGCCCACCACCGGAAACGGGGGCGCGGCGGACGGGCCCGGCCGTGCCGGCGGGTCGAGTTTCCTGCGAGCCGCCCTCCGCCGCGCCGTCGGCATACCGTGCAACATGCCACACTCGCGCACCACTGGGTCGATTTCGCTGCCTGAGGAAGACCGCGACGCGGATAGATCGAGGCGTCCACCTCGACGCCGCGAGGATCTGCCTGGATGCTACCGCGACGGATCAATTTCATGGTCCGATTACGGGAACGCCCTGAGCCATGCTGCGTCGGTTCACCCGATCAAGCCGCTTCGCAGCTTCGCCGCCGCCTGGATCGGGTCGCGTGCAGCACGTGCACACGCAATTCTCTGACGCCAGATTCATTTGAGGGTTGCCGACGACAGTGGAAGCCCTCACCTTGTGCCCGAGACGAGGTTGCGCCAGGGGGCCTGTCCGAACTGGAGAGGCGACGCAGCTCGATCTGACGGGACCAGGCACGGCTCGCCGGTGGCCGACGGGGGCGGATTCACGACTCGCCGGTGACCTGCGCGCGACCTGATCCGCAATGACTCGACAACATTACATAGCCAAGCGCCGGACGAGCCCGCCGGGCAAGCGAGCAAAGCTGCAACCAAGCCTCGCGCTCGTGCTGGTGGTAGGTGACGAGGAATTCATGCGGCTGGCTCTCGCCGATGTCGTGACCGCCGAGGGCTTCCGAGTGTTGGAAGCCCGCGACGGATCCGTTGCCCTCGACATCCTCCGGGCCGGGCTGCGGCCGTCCCTGATCCTGGTCGATCTCACGACGCCGAAAATGGATGGCCGGGCGTTCGGCTTGGAACAGAGCAAGGACCCCGCCCTGCGCCAGATCGCAACGGTGGTGCTGACCGATACGCGCGTGAATCCAGACCGCCCGGGCCAACAGACGGAGCGCATCACACGCATGGCGAAGCCGATCAACTACGACGATCTGGCGGCGCTACTCGATCGCCATTGCGCCGAGGCTGCCTGATTTCCGTCGCTCGCCGTTCTCAAGAACCCGCAGAACCCGCGTCATCGTGAAACGCAACCCGCCGACTGGTCGACGTCCCATTCAGGTTCGTGCATGGCTCCGTCGTTATGACTTCACCTCCAACCGAAACGAAGGCTCGAAAGCCTCCAGGCTCCTGACACGGCCATCCCGTCCACCAAGTCGCCCCCGTCCGCCTCGTCGATGGCCTCAACCAGGCACTTTTCCTGCAATGTCATTAGCTTTGGTGGAGGCGCCGGGAGTCGAACCCATGTGAAGGGTCCGAACAGAAACGAGAGAAGACGCGGACTTACCCACCAAACCCACGAAATCGTTTGGACAAGTCGCTCCCGTTCGATCCCGCGCCGTCCCACATGATTCCGCCCTTCGGTGCAGAGTCGGGGCACAAGGAGGGCACAAATCTCAGGCCCGTGCGGCCACGATTGCGACGGTCAGGTCGTCCCATGGTACGCATTTCGTTGCATCCGTCATGAGGCCCCGCGTTCGTCGCCTACGTTGGAGGGATTATCGAACGGCGGCTGGTGGGCGACCAGTGAAGGACTTTCTAGATCATCTGACAGACGAGCAGGCCGCCGCAGTGGTCGCCGCCATGAAGGACGTTGCGGAGAACGGCCTTGCCTCTGCCCGCCACCTGCGAGGTGAGGTCTACGAGGTCCGCGCCGAGGCAGAACGGCAGGCCTTTCGGGTGCTCTTCGCCCAGGAGACGGCGTACATCCTCCTTTCCCTGTCCGGCTTCCAGAAGAAGCGGCAGAAGACGCCCGCCGATGAAATCGCGCTCGCCGAGTCCCGCCTGACTGACTGGCGGCGCCGCGGACGCCGCCGCGCTCCATAGCTTGGAAGCTATAGCCTTGACGCTATGGCTTGCGAGCTACACACTCAAGACATGCGCAGAGATTTCCTGGACGAGGTGGTGGCGGACCGCGCGAAGAAGAACCCGCGGTTTCCGGACCTCGTCGCCGAGGCAGAGCGCCGCCGCGCGCTCGCGCGTGAGCTCGCCTCGCGTCGCGCGCACGCGGGCCTCAGTCAGACGCTGGTCGCTGCCCGCATGGGCACGGCCGCGTCAGTGGTCAGCAAGCTCGAAGCAGGCGCCGACGTGAAACTGTCGACCTTGCAGCGCTATTGCGTTGCCATCGGGCAGGCGTTCCCGCCGCGTGTTGGAAAGCGAGCGGCTTGACCGAGCCGCACAGGCTCACCTCTCAAGAAGTCGCGCCGGTTCGATGAGAGCTAAGACGCCTCGCGGATGATTGTTTTCGCAAATCGAACGACCCTCGCGCCCAGCGGGAGCTCCCCCTCCGAACATCCCGGTCGGCGTCGACGCAGACGATGAGATTGTCGAGACTGGGGCGGCACCGTTCGCGGCACGGCGAGCCTAGGCGCGCGGGACTTGTCCCCACGCGCGCTGGTTCGGCTTGCGTCGTCCCGCTGGCGTGCCGTCAAGGCGCGAGGCGGACGCCGATGCCGACGGACGGAGGGACGACGTCGACGAAGCCCGACCGGCCTTCGGCGATCCACGCAACATCCGAGCTGTCGAGATTCCGATCGAACTCGTACCGCACTAGCTTCGGCCGACCCTTCTCATCTCGACAGGGTAGCCGGCAGCCAGCTCTGCCAGTCCGAGCTGCCCCGTCGTCCGCGGGGTGCGTGCGAGCTCGTACGCTTTCTGGAAATACGGGAGTGCGGGCCCCGGCGTTCCCGCTCGGCGCAGCTCGTTTCCCTTCGAGATGAGTGCCTCGATCTCTGCCGCGTCCGCCCGCGCTTGCGCGGCCTGCCAGATGATTGCAGCACCGGTGCAGACCGATACGATCCCGCGCAACGCCATCGCGCGCCACCATAGGAACCGGCCTTGAACGCTGTCAAGGTCACACCGTGTGCCCGCGGCCATCGGTTCCATTTCTTCGGCTCGGGGTTGCGAAACGTTGCTACCGCCAAGAGACACCTTGGAGCCGCACGCCATCCATGTGCGGTGCCCTTCGCGGCGCCGCGCTGTCGGTGCGGGCGAGCCGGTCAGCCGTTCTTCACGTCGTACCTGGCGACGACCCACGAGAACGACTGGACGTCGATGAAAATCCCGTGGGTGCAGAGCGGGCGGCGATCCTTGTTGAGCTCGGTCTCGAGTAAGTGGTTCATTCCGATCAATGGCTCATAGGTGCGCCAGTTGAGAGTCGCGTCGTACGGCAGATCGGCCGTCGACGCTCCTTTTGCGGGAAGCCCTCGACGGCGGTGATCAGGTGCTCGAAGGCGTCGCGCGTCGGTGCATGTGCTGCTCGATCTGTTTCGTGGCCTCGGGTCGGTTCGGACCGCGAGGGTGGTGTGCACGGAGCGCGATGGTGGGCCGCGCGTGACCACGCCGACAAGCAGCCTGCGTTCGCCATCGGCGCGGGGTTGCTCGCGCTCTCCTGGCCCCGAAGAGATCCTGACCGTCGAGCAGGTCGCCCAGATCCTCCAGGTGATTCCGGACACCGTGAGGGCCTGGATCCAATCGGGCGCGCTGCGGGCGAGTCGGCCAGGAAACGGCGCCCGCCCGGGTCGCAAGTATCGCGTTCGCCGAGGGGACCTGGACGCTTTCATCGCCGCATCCCAGAGGCTGCCGGCTCTCAGCGACCAAGCGGCAGAGTGAAGATCAGCCGCGCGCCGGCCGTGGATTCGGCCCAGATACGTCCGCCGTGGGCCTCGACGATTCCCTTGGCGATGTAGAGCCCGAG
>DATMZL010001684.1:0-5267 GCA_035607075.1 Polyangia bacterium | reverse complement strand
GCGAGCGCCGTCCGCACCGTCGCCGTGTCGATGTCCGAGCGAATGCCCACCTTCACCAGCGCCACGCTCTGTTCGAAGTACTTCTCCTAATTGCGCACGCCGTCCTCGGCGACGGCGACGAGGTCGCGCTGCGTGCGCCCTTGGAAGAACGCGCGCCGCACGTTCAACAACGCCTGGCTCTCGATCGCGCGCCGGTTCCAGCTCGCGGCGTCGCGGGTCGCGGCCGCCGATCGCCACTTGCCGCTGGTCAGCCCGAAATCGAAGATCAGCTGCGTGGCCGTCGCGTTGAACGTCCAGAAGTTGAACGTGGGCGCGTTCCATCCCACGTTGCCGGCGTTCTGAGCGGGCGTGTTGACGCCCATCTGCACGAAGCCAGGACGCGGCGCGAAGTTCGCCGTCGTTCGCTGGTAGTTCGCCGAACCGTTCAGCTGGGGCAGGTAGCCCGCGCGCGCCTGCTCCAGCCGCCCTTCGGCGGTCTCGAGCTGGCCCATCGCCTGCTCCAGCGTCGGCTGGTGGCGGAGCGCCGTCTCCTCCGCCTGCGCGAGAGACAGGACCTTCACGGAGGTCGGGGCGGCGTCGGCGGTTAACATCGCGCCGGCCAACGACAAAGAGGCCAGCGGCGCCAACGTCATCGGGACCTCCCCTGGACACGCATTCGCCGGTAGAGGTTAGTCATCCGATCGGCGGTTGGAGAGACGCTCCCGGTCGAGGTTCGCGACTTGGGTTTGCGCGCGTCGTCCTGACTCACGAAAGCGAAACGCTCGTGTTCGTGAACCCGTTCAAGGAGATGCCATGCGAATTCTTTGTCTCGTGCTGCTGTCGATCGTCGTCGTCGTGGGCGCGCTGCTCGGTGGCGCTTGCGCCTGGAGCGCCACCATGGGCCCGCTGAAAGAAAAGCGGACGCAGCTCGAGGAAACCGCCGCCGCGACCAAGGAGATCGGCAAGCTGACGGGCGATCTCGCCCTCGTCGAGGGGAAGTCGGCGAACCAGGCGGGCGCGCTTCTGCAGCAGGGCGTGCGCGGCTACCGCGTGCTCCAGTTCGGCGGGGGCGCGATCGCGCTGATCAACCTGGCGCTGCTGGTGTTTGCCGCCGGCCGTCGTAGCAAGCAGATCCTCCTGGTCGGCGGCATCGGCACGGCGATCGGCGTCGCCTGTATCGTGTTGGCGCCGGCGCGGCGTCTCGACGAGACGCTGCACTCGATGATCCTCGCGATCGCGATCTCCGTGATCGCGTCGGCGCTGTTCGCCTGGCTCGCCGATCGCGCCGGCGGCGCCCGCACGGCTGCGGCGCCGGTGCCCGTGCGCTGATCGGCGCTCGGCGCGTCAGTGTGCCGCGCGCCAGCCGATGCCGCGGCACGCGGAGCAGACGACTTCGAGCTGCATCGTGTCCGCTGCGAACTGACCCGCCCCGTTGCACTCGGGACAGTTCGGCGTCCCGGGAGGCCGCGGCGGCAACAGTCGCAAGAGATCGCGGACGCCCGTCTTGCGCGCGCCGACGACGATCGCCACGTACGCCTCGCTTCGCGTCGGTTGCACGCCCCAGAAGTCGTCCGTATCGTCCCAGAGGATCCGGCCGTCGGCCGCGAGATAGGTCGGCGGGCCGAGACCGGGGTCGAGCAAGAACGCATCGTGCGCGCGCTCGATCGCGTCGGCCGGGCGGCTGGCGCGCAGGTTGCGGAGCTGCTCCAGCAGGTCAGCGGGCAGCTCGAAATACTTTTCCGAGACGACGAGGTTCATGAGCTAGCCGTTCCTCCGGTGCGGCGGAAGTCGTCGAGACACCGCCAGTAGGTTTCCCACGCTTCCTCGTCGTTCACGCTGAGCAGGCGGATCGTCGGGATCGTCCCACGCGACATGCTGCGACCCAGCTGGCGCTCGAGGAACACCCAGAACTTCTCGTAGAACTCCAGGCCCACGTCGGTGATGCCGTGCACGCGGAGCGCCTCGCTGTAGCCGACGATCCATGTCTCGAGGCGATCGAGCATGGCGCTGAAGTTGGGCGGGCCGACGCCCAAATACATGCCGGGACGCCGCCGGATCAGATCCAGCCGGTGCATCAACGACGCCTGGGGCAGGGGGTCGCTGGCGCTCATGGATCTTCGGCCCATCGGTCCGCGTAGCGCGCGTCGACGTCTCGGATGCGCGCGTTGCGGTCCAGTGTCGGGTCCTCGTCGATCACGAGCTCCGCGAGGAACCCGCGCATCGCCGCGTCGGCCGCGCCGTAATTGATGCGTCCGACCAGCGCGCCCTGGCAGCGCAGCTCCCAGGCGAGGTCGTGTTCGCGCGACCACTTCTCCAGCTGACCGACGATGAACGAAGCGTCTCGCCACGCCATCAGCGAATCGTCGGTGGGATCGACCTCGCGAAAGTCGCCGCCGGGAACGTCGTACCCGATGAGGAACATCTTCGTGCTGCCCACCAGGAAGCCGACGCCGTCACGATCGTGGCCGATGTAGATCGCCTCTGCCCACCAGGTGTGCCCTGCGCCCTCGACCAGGTCCGCGGCCTCCGACTCGATCGCCTGCCGCACGGTCTCGGCCACCGGCGCAGCGGTCACGTAGTCGAGGGTGACGCCCACGTGCCGATTTTGCCGGGGACCGCGACCGGACCGCAACCGGTATCCGTTGCTAACCGGAGCTTGTTGGATGACACACCCGTGACCACCTTGGGCCTGCTGCCGCCGGGTGGGAGGGACGCTTGACTGCGCGGGGTTGCCGCATCGCTGTGGGGGTTCTGATCTGTGTCGCCGGGGGCTGTCATCGCCGCCACGGTTCGAAGACGCAGGGACCGCCGCCGATGCCGGTTCAGATTGAAGCGGTCAAGTCGGTCCCGATCCGTGACGCCAGCGAATACGTGGCGGTGGTGCGGTCGCGGCAGTCGGTTCAGGTTCAGCCGCAGGTCGAGGGACACGTCGACAAGATCCTTGTCGCGTCGGGCGACAAGGTCCGGCCGGGTACGCCGCTGCTGGTGATCGATCCGTCGCAGCAGGCGGCGACGGTCAACAGCCAGCGCGCGATCCGCGACGCCAACGTCGCGGCGCGCGATCTGGCGCGCCAGCAGTTCGGGCGCGTCAAGCGCCTGTTCCAGGGCGGCGCCGCCACTCGCCAGGACTTCGACCAGGCGCAAACGGCGCTTCGCCAGGCCGAGGCGTCGGCGGCGTCGAGCGAGGCGCAGATGCAAGCGCAGACGGTCCAGCTCGGCCGTTATCGGGTCGTCGCGGCGATCGAGGGCACGGTCGGCGACATCCCGGTGCGCATCGGCGATCTCGTCACGCCGCAGACGCTGCTGACGACGCTGGATGACAACGATGCGCTGGAGGCGTACGTCAGCGTGCCGCTCGAGCGCGCCGCCGGCCTGAAGCTCGACGCGCCCGTCGAGATCATCGACGCCCAGGGGAAGGTGATCGCGCCCAGCACGGTCAGCTTCGTCTCGCCGCGCGCCGATCCGGCGACGCAGATGGTCCTGGTGAAGGCGCGTATCGACAACCGGGACGGCCGCCTGCGCTCGGGCCAGTTCACGCGGGCGCGGATCATCTGGAGCCGTCGCGACGGGCCGGCCGTGCCGGTGCTGGCGGTGCAACGTCGCGCGGGCCAGCCGTTCGTGTGGGTCGTGCAGGAGGCGCAGGGCGGGCTCGCCGCCGAGCAGCGCGCGGTGCAGCTCGGCCCGATCCAGGAGCAGCAGTATCCGGTGACGGGCGGGCTGAAGCCGGGTGAGCGCATCGTGGTCTCGGGCGTGCAGAAGCTGCGCCCCGGCGCGCGCGTGATGCAGATGCCGCCACCGAAGGCCGCCGGCGGTCCTCAGGGCGCTGGCTGAGAGCAACAGATGTTCGCGGCGTTCTTCATCAAGCGGCCGATCTTCGCGTCGGTGTGCGCGGTGCTGATCGTGATCGGTGGGGCGGTCAGCATCCCGACGCTGCCGATCGCGCAGTACCCGGAGCTGGCGGCGCCGCAGGTGCAGGTCCAGAGCGTGTACATCGGCGCGAACGCCGAGGCGGTCGAGTCGGCGGTTACGACGCCGCTGGAACAGCAGATCAACGGCGCCGAGGGGATGCGCTACCTGTCGTCGACCAGCGGCAGCGACGGCACCAGCAACATCGTCGCGACGTTCGACGTCGGGCGGAACAAGGACCTGGCGGCGGTCGACGTCCAGAACCGCGTCAATACCGCGCTGCCGCGGCTGCCCGCCGAGGTGCGCGCCACCGGCGTCACGATCCTGAAGACGACGCCGGCGATCGTGATCGCGGCCGGCTTCTATTCGGACAACGGCTCGCTCAGCAACGTGTTCATCAGCAACTACCTCGATCTCTACGTGCGCGACGAGATCAAGCGCATCCCGGGCGCCGCCGACGTGCGCATCTTCGGCGAGCGCAAGTACGCGATGCGGCTGTGGCTGGATCCGGTGCGCCTCGCCGCGCGCGGCCTGACCGCGACCGACGTCGTCGCGGCGCTGCGCGAGCAGAACGCGATCATCGCGGCGGGGCAGGTGGGCCGGCCGCCGGCGCCGACCGGGCAGACGTTCCAGATCACGGTGCGCGTCGCGGGCCGGCTGACCGACGCGCGCGAGTTCGAGCGGCTCGTCCTCAGGCGCAACGACGACGGCTCGCTGGTGCAGCTGGGCGACGTCGGACGCGCCGAGCTGGGCGCCGAGGACTATTCGCTGAACCTGCGCTTCGACGGGCGCGACGCGGTCGGCCTGGGCGTGTTCCAGCTTCCGGGCGCGAACGCGCTGGACCTGGAGGCGGCGGTGCGCGCGACGCTGCAGCGCCTCTCCGCGAACTTTCCGCCGTCGATGAAGTACACGATCGCGTTCAACCCGACGACCGCGGTGCGTGAATCGATCCGCGAGGTCCTGAAGACGCTGGGCGAGGCGATCATCCTGGTCATCCTCGTCATCTTCCTTTTCCTGCAGGACTGGCGGGCGACGGTCATCCCGGCGATCACGATCCCGGTGTCGCTGGTCGGGACGTTCATCTTCGTGAAGGCGTTCGGGTTCTCGATCAATACGCTGACGTTGTTCGGGATCGTGCTGGCGACCGGGTTGGTCGTCGACGATGCGATCGTGGTCGTCGAGAACATCGCGCGCAACATCGGCGAGACGCACGGCGACGCGCCCGCCGCCGCCCGGCGCGCGATGGGCGAGGTCGCGGGCGCCGTGATCGCGACGTCGCTGGTCCTGATCGCCGTGTTCGTGCCGGTCGCCTTCCTGTCGGGGACGACAGGGCGCCTCTATCGCCAGTTCTCGCTGACCATCGCGTTCTCGGTGGCGATCTC
>DATMZL010001292.1:0-13710 GCA_035607075.1 Polyangia bacterium | reverse complement strand
CCGCCGGCCCAACCCCGGCAGCAAAGGGCGAGGTCGCGGTGATCTCTGCGGTGGCGCCGGTGATCGGCGGAAGTTCCACGTCCCTCAGCCTATATCTTGATTCGTCCCGGCGCTCATTCCTCACGTCGGGCGGCGTCCATCTGACGTCCCACCCCGCCTTGAACCCCTTGCACCGTTGGCGTAAGACCACCGGCCCAACATGATCTCCACGCAGAACCTTTCCGTCGCCTTCGGCGGCCAGACCCTATTTGAAGAGGTGGACGTCAAGTTCACGCCCGGCAATTGCTATGGACTCATCGGCGCCAACGGAGCGGGAAAGTCGACGTTCTTGAAGTGCCTGGCGGGCAAGATCGAGTCGACCTCCGGCACCGTGACTGTCGAGCCGAACAAGCGGCTCAGCATGCTTTCCCAGGATCACAACGCCTTCAACGAGGTGCCGGCCCTGACGGCGGTCATCATGGGCCACAAGCGCTTGCACGCGCTGATGGAAGAGAAGGACGCGCTCTATGCCAAGCCGGACTTCAGCGCGGCTGATGGCGAGCGGGCCGGCCAGTTGGAGGCCGAGTTCGCCGATCTGAACGGATGGAACGCCGAGGCCGAGGCGGCCAAGCTGCTCAGCGAGCTGGGGGTCGCGGCGTCGAAACACGCTTCGCTGATGAAGGACCTGTCGGACGCCGAGAAGGTCCGCGTGCTCATGGCCCAGGCGCTGTTCGGCAATCCCGACATCCTCCTGCTGGACGAGCCGACGAACCATCTGGACGTCGACTCGATCCTTTGGCTGGAGGAGTTCCTGCTCGACTTCCCGAACACCGTGGTGGTCGTGTCCCACGATCGGCACTTCCTCGACAAGGTGTGCACCCACATCGCCGACATCGATTTCGGCAAGGTGACGCTCTACTCCGGGAACTACACCTTCTGGTACGAAACCAGCCAGATCGCGCTCATGCAGCGATCGGCCTCGAACAAGAAGAAGGAAGAGCAGATCGCGGAGCTGAAGTCGTTCATCGCGCGGTTCAGCGCCAACGCCTCGAAATCGAGGCAGGCGTCATCGCGAAAGAAGCTGCTCGACAAGATCACGCTGGACGACATCCGGCCCTCGTCGCGCAAGTACCCCTTCATCCAGTTCAAGGCGGAGCGCGCCCACGGCAAGGAGGTCGTGACCGTCGAGGGCCTGCGCAAGACCGTCGGCGGTGATGTGCTGTTCGACGGTTTGAGCTTCTCGATCGGCCGCGGCGAACGCGTCGCGCTCGTCGGCGACGACCGGGTGATCTCGGCCCTGTTCGACATCCTCGCCGGAGAATCCAAGCCCGACGCCGGCACCGTCACCTGGGGACGCTCGGCGAAGAACGCCTACTTTCCGAAGGAGAGCAACGCGTACTTCGCCACCAGCAAGAGCGTGCTCGAGTGGCTGCGCCAGTACGCGCCGGACAGCCTGGACGAGACCCTCATCCGTTCCTTCCTGGGCCGCATGCTCTTCACCTCCGACGAAGTTCACAAGCCGGTCGGGGTCTTGTCGGGAGGCGAGCGGGTGCGGTGCATGCTCTCCCGGCTGATGCTGCAGGACCCGAACACCCTCCTCCTGAATCAGCCCACCAATCACCTCGATCTCGAATCGATCACGGCGCTCAACAACGGGCTCTTGAAGAGCGAGGTCTCGATGATCTTCTCCTGCCACGACGTGCAGTTCGTGGAGTCGCTGGCCAACCGGGTCATCGAGCTCTCCGGGAAGAACCATTACGACCTCCGCATGACCTATTCGGACTATCTCGCGGACGTCGACAGACTGGCCCGGGTCGGCCGTCACGCGGCGTGAGAGGGCCGCTCAGATCGCTCGCGGCCCACGCGGGTGGAAGCGGTGCCACGCAGTCAGTCGCAACGCCTCGCCCAGGTTCGCGGCGCGCGGACCGGGCGTCGGGTCGGCGACAGGCGCCGCGGCCCGCCGCCACGCGGCCTCCGCGGCGGCCGACAGGACCACGCCTCTTCCCATGCGCTCGAGCTCGAAGTCCACGGCCTCGATGGCCGCCTCCAGGCGCGAGAACCGCTCCATGGGCCTGCCGTCCATGACGACCTCCCAGCATTTGCCGCGCCCCGCGCGGCGCACGACCAGCACCTCGTTGACGCGGCCGCCGCGCTGAAAGTGCAGGCCGACGCCGTGGCGGCCGAGGGAGAACCAAGCGTGGTTGGAGATGGCGCGCACGTCGTCATGTGTGCGCAGGGTGAGGGGATCGAAGCTGGCGGCGCGGTCCTGGATCTCGGCCAGGGTGACGGCCCCGGCCTCGAGCTCGAAGCCGGGGCGATCGAACTCGAGGGCCAGCCACGCGCGGCGGGCCTCGGCGGCGTCGCCGCCGCGCAGGTCCAGGTCGCGCGGCGTGCCGAACAAGGACGGCAAGGTGCACAGGCTCAGCTCCGTCAGGTCGACGAAGTCCAGGATGAGGCAATCCGCTTTGCCGGGATGGAGGCGCGTGCCGCGGCCCACGCACTGAGCGTAGAGGCCCTCGGAGCGCGTGGGGCGCGCCATGGCGACGCACGACACGCCCGGATCATCGAAGCCCTCGGTCAGGACGCCCACGTTCGTGAGCACCTGGACGCGTCCCGCGCGGAAGTCGGCCAGGGCCCCGGCGCGCGCCTCGCCCGGCATGGCGCCGTGGACGATCCCGGCGGGAACGCCGAGCGCGTTCAGCGCGTGGGCCAGGTGACGGGCGTGGTTCACCGTCACGCAGAACGCGATCGTCCGACGATCGCGCGCCAGCTCCTGGATCGACCGCGCGACCAGCGCGTTGCGCTCCTCTATGTCGACGGCCTCGGCCAGCTGCTCCTCGTCGAAGTCGAGGCCCGTAGCCGAGAGCTGGCACAGGTCGGCCGTGGTGGCGATGCGGTAGCCGCGCAGCGGCGCCAGGAAGCCGTCCTCGATCAGCTCGGGCAGGGCGCGCGAGTAGACGATCTCCTCGAAGACCTGCTCCAGGCCCTGGCCGTCGCCGCGCGACGTGGTTGCAGTGAAGCCGAGCAGTGTGCCCGTGAAAGTTGGCTCGAAGACGCCGAGCTGGCGCAGCACGCGCAGGTTGTCCTCGGCGGCCGCGTGGTGGCACTCGTCGTAGACGATCAGTCCCACGTCCCGCCCGCGCAGCACCTTTGCAAGGCGCTCCTCGTGCAGCGAGCGGATCGAGCAGACCAGCACGCGGGCGTCAGGCGGAGCGCGCAGGTCGCCGCGCTCGATGGCCACCACCGGGGCGCCTGCCGCGCCGCCCAGCGCGCGGACGAGCTTGTCGCGGGCCTGCGTCAGCAGCTCCTCACGGTGGGCGAGCACCAGCACCTGCCGCCGCGCGAGCTGCGCCAGGTGCGAGAAGATCACGGTCTTGCCGGCGCCCGTGGGGAGGTGGACGAGCAGCCGGCGCTTGCCGGCGCGGCGCGCCGCCAGAACGGCCTCGACCGCGGCGCGCTGATAGGGGCGAAGGTCGGTGGGAGCGCTGGAAGGCAACCTGGAACTCATACCTTTACTTCGTCTTTGCCGTCGAAAGGTTGCGATCCGGGCCCGCTTGCTACGTTGCTATTCGGACGCGATTCGCGGCCATCGTCCACGAGAAGATCACCTCGGCCTCCGCCAGGGGTGATTGCGATATCGCGCCCGAACGCGCATGGTGGGCCCTTCATGACCGACGAAGACTCGGCGGAGTTGGAGCCAAAGGCGAGCGCCGAAGCTGAGAGCGAGGCCGAAGTCGAATCCTACGATGCGTCCTCCGGAGGCGATCCAGCGCGTGCGTATCTCCGCAGGTTGACGTCGCTTTCGCTGCTGTCGCGCGAAGGCGAGATCGAGATCGCGAAGCGCATCGAGGACGGACAGCGGCGCGTGCTGCGGGTCGTGCTTGCGTCGACGATCGCGATGGACGAGGTTGTCTTTCTGTCCGCCGATCTCCGCCAGGCGAAGCTGCGGGTCAAGGACGTCGTCAGGAATGTCGACACCGACGATCCCGATTTCGACGAACAATCGCACGCTGACCGTATCTGCAAGGTGTTCGACAAGGTGGGCCGGCTGCGCCACGAAGGCGCGACGAGCGCCGCGTCGCAACAAGCGCGGGCCCAGATCTTGGAGGCCCTCCTGCACCTGCGACTCCATCAGAAGCAGATCGACAGAATCGTCCTCAGGCTCAAACAGCTGCTCGCCCGTCTGGAGCGTGCCCAGGCGGAGATCGCCGTCTGTGAGAACCGCAGCGCTCTATCGGCGAAAGACTTCGGGCGGGCGTTGCGCGAGATGCGCTCATCGCCGCTTCGGCAGAGGGCGGTGGCTCGCCGGCTCGGGTTGCGGCCGGACGAGATGGTAGCGATGTCACGGATCATCTCGGAGGCGCGAAAGAAGATCCGAAAGGTCGAGGCGGAGGCGCGGTTGAAGGCCGTCGCGCTGCGCGCGACCGTTCGCGAGATCGAGGAGGGCGAGCACGCCGCCGATAAAGCCAAGGTCGCGCTCGTCGAGGCCAACCTGCGCCTTGTCGTCTCGATCGCCAAGAAGTACGTGAATCGCGGCTTGCAGTTCCTCGACCTGATTCAGGAAGGCAACATCGGCTTGATGAGGGCGGTCGATAAGTTCGACTACAAGAGGGGCTTCAAGTTTTCTACCTACGCCACCTGGTGGATCCGCCAGGGCATCACGCGCGCCGTCGTCGATCAGGCACGCACGATCCGGATCCCGGTTCACATGCAGGAGACTTTGAACAAGCTCACACGCACCGGGCGATCGCTGGTCCACAAGCTGGGACGCGAACCGACGCCCGACGAGCTCGCGGAGGAGCTATCGCTCCCGGTGGAAAAGGCACGCGAGCTGCTGAAGATGGCTGCGCAGCCGCTGTCGCTCTCGTCGCCCACCGGCTCGGATGACGAGGCCCAGCTGGGCGACTTCGTCGAGGATAAGAACGTGCTCCGGGCCGACGACGCGATCATAGAGACCGACCTGACCGAGCAGATACACAAGGTGCTGGCCACGCTGACGCCGCGGGAGGACAAGATCCTCCGGATGCGCTTCGGCATCGGGCAAAATTCCGAGCGCACGTTGGAGGAGGTGGGGAACGACTTCTGCCTGACACGCGAGCGGATCCGGCAGATCGAGGCTAAAGCGTTGCGCAAGCTGCGCCACGCGTCGCGTGGTAAGGCCCTGAGGACGTTCATCGACAACTGACGAATCAGGGCGCCGTCTGCCGTTTTTTCTGGTTCGCCCGCCGGTTCTCGCCGTCAATCCGTTTCCGATCGGCGACGAAGGCCCGGACCGTTTCATCGATGTCTTCTTTGAAGGAGACCCTTCCACCGCCGATCTCGCGGAGGGCCGTGACCGCCGGTTTGTTGTTGCACACGACCAGTCGTGCGGCCCCACCGGCGAGCTGACGCGCCCGTTCTGCGGCCAGGATGACCAAAGCAAAATGGTTGCCTACACGCTCGAGACAATCTTCGACCGTAACTCGCGCCACGTTCACGCTCCGTTCTTCTGGGCGTCTTCCCGCGAACGGGGGATTGTGGGGCTTCCGCTCGCGCCACGGCGCCGAAGCCGCCGTGGCGTCGTGAGCGCGCCAGGCGTCCGAACGGTACCACATCGCGACAACAACGTCTGTCTGTCGACGGTCGAGGCGGTCGCCCGGCATGGCGCGCGAAGTCGATGCGCGCGGCTTGCGCGCCGGCCTTCGTACCTGTAGGAACAGATCACCAGTCCTCGTCGCGGAGTGATGACTGGACGATCGACCAGCCTTGCGACCTGGTGACCCCGCAAAGGAGGACACCATGGACCCAGGTGGGATCGATCCGCCGAACCCGAGCGGACGCAGGGCCGATGTGGCGGCAGAGGTGATATTGGCCCGCGAAACGCTCCGGCACGCGCGCTCGGCGCTCGACTCTGCTGTCGCGGCCCTGCCCGACGTCGACGGCGACGAGGCGATGGCGACGCCGACGCTCCTCTTGCTTCTCTTCGGCGCGGTGAGAGCCAAGGAGCATCTCAGCGACCTCGAAGCGCAACTCGCCGGCAAATTGGCGGAAGCATGAAGACGTGCGCGTGAACTGGGCCGCGACGCCACCTCTGCGGCCGCGTCGTGGCCGGCCGCCCGCCGGCGGTGTTCGCCGCTGAGCTCGGCGGGGACCGGGACCGCGACGGCCGCGATCAAAAGCGCGAGCAAGCTCCGAACCATTTCGGAGCCTGCTCGCCAAATCACGTGTCAGCGCGGACGGGAGTAGTTGTTGTTGTTGCGTCGGCCCTTCGGCGACACCATGAGGCGCATCGCTCTGAGGAACGCTTTCTGCGACTTGCCGGCATTCTTCGAAACCCAGGTTTTGGCCATCGCACGACAGTGGGCGCTCCCGACGACCAGCACCACCTTATTCGGTGCTGCTCGAGCAAATAAACGCACACGTGCAGATCGGCGGCCTGGTGGGTGACGGTCGGCGGACGGCCCGACGCCAAGTTCGCGCGCGCCTGGGGCCTGAGCCTGCCGCCGGTCGTTCGCGTCGCCGACTACGACGCGGGCAAGTCGAAATAGAACGTACTGCCGCGTCCGACCTCGCTCTTCGCCCAGATTCTTCCACCGTGAGCGTCGACGATCCGTTTCGCTATGTAGAGACCGAGACCCAATCCTTTCCGGTCGAGACGGCTGCCCTGCGAGAATCGCTCGAAGAGAAGACCGCGCACGCCTTCCTAGGCGGATCAGCGTCGTGCGTAGCAAGAGCTCGGGCTCTCGCTCATGTCCCGCAGAAGGTCTGGTAGACGCGCTGGTCGGGGCCGGGGGCAGCGGCGAGCTCGGCGTGCTCCGGATGATCGTCGTACGGCCGGGAGAGGACGTCGGCGAGTCGCTCGAAGGGGCCGAAGTCGCGTCGATGCACGGCGGCTTCGATCACCTGCTCCACCCGGTGGTTGCGGGGGATGAAGGCGGGGTTGGCTTGCTTCATCGCGGCCGCGCGCGCTTCGGGCGATACCGCTTCGGCAGCGAGCCGCTGGCGCCAGGTCTCGGCCCACGTGCGGAAGGCGCCGGGCTCGTCGAACAACGCCGCCACGTCGGCGTCGGCGGCATCGGCGGACGGATCGGCGGCGGACGCGCACAGGCGGCGGAAGAACAGCGTGTAGTCGACGTGGTTCGCCGCCATCCGTCCGAGCAGATCGTTCGCGAGGGCTCGATCATCGAACTGGGAATCGTCGCGCACGAGCCCCAGCTTCGCGCGCAGGACCCGCAGGTGGGCCGCCTCGAAGAGGCCGGGGAAGCGGTTCAGCCGCTCCGTCGCCATGCGAACGGCTTCATCTTGATCGTTGGCGATGAGGCCCAGCAGCGTCTCCGCGAACCGAGCCATGTTCCACTGTGCGATGCGCGGCTGATTGGCGAATGCGTAGCGTCCGCCGTGATCGATGGAGCTGAACTTCTTCTTCGGATCGTAGTTGTCGAGGAACGCGCACGGTCCGTAGTCGAGGGTCTCGCCCGAGATCGCCGTGTTGTCGGTGTTCATGACGCCGTGGACGAACCCGACGCCGAGCCAGCGCGCGACGAGGTTGGCGTGCGCGTCGATGACACACTCCAGGAGGGCGAGCGCGTCGTTGCCGCCGCCCGCGGCGCTCGGGTAGTGGCGCGCGAGGGCGTGGGCAGTGAGCGCCAGCAGGCCGTCGCGGTCGCCGCGCGCGGCGAAGAACTCGAACGTGCCGACCCGGAGATGGCTCGCGGCCACGCGCGTGAGGATGGCGCCGGGCAGCGCCTCCTCGCGCATGACGAGCTCTCCGGTCGTCGCGACGGCCAGCGCGCGCGTGGTGGGGATGCCGAGCGCTGCCATCGCTTCGCTGACGAGGTATTCGCGCAGCACCGGGCCGAGGGCGGCACGTCCGTCGCCGCCGCGCGAGAACGGCGTGCGTCCGGCACCCTTGAGCTGGATGTCGCGTCGCCGCCCGTCGGTGCCGATGACTTCGCCGAGAAGGATCGCTCGCCCGTCGCCGAGCTGCGGGACGAACCCGCCGAACTGATGGCCGGCATACGCGAGCGCGAGCGGCTCCGCGCCTGCCGGAATCTGGTTGCCGACGAGAACGGACGCGCCCGCGCTCGACGCGAGCTCTTCTGGGCTGGCGCCGAGCAACTCCGCGAGCGCTCGGTTGACCTTCACGACGCGTGGGTCGCCGACCTTGGTCGGCGCGACGCGAGCGTAGAAGCGATCGGGGAGGCGGGAGTACGTATTGTCGAACGACAGCATCAGCGGCTGGGACTTTGACACGATGGCGCCCCGTTCGCTCGCGGGCTACGGTCGCACGCGTGGGCGCGCTCAGCGAAGCGGTGCGGAACCGGCTCGAACAGGGGCGGACGGCGTTCAACGGCGGCGCGTATTTCCGCGCGCACGAGCTCTGGGAAGACGCCTGGCGCGACCTCGACGGCGTCGAAAAGATCGTCCTGCAGGGTCTGATTCAGATCGCCGCCGGCCTCCACCACCTGGAGCAGCATCGTTCACGACCGGCCGCCGGGCTGCTCCGGAAGGGTCTCGCGAAAGTGTCGCAGGGGGCGTTCGCTCCGCCCGTAGACCTGCGGGTCGACGCGCTGGCGCGCGACGTCGCGCGGCTGCTCGCCGACTTGGACACGCCAGGCGCGAAGCCGCCGGACCCCGGGCGCCTCAAGCTGTAGTGGAAAAGGTGGCACGCCGCTGCCGATTGAGAGAACGTCGGCGCGTTGACCGTCGGCGCCAGAAGGTCCTCGTTCGCGCCCGCGATAATCCTCTCGCTGGCGACGCTGGCATTGGTCGTTTTTGGGCCGGAACCGACGACGTGGGCGGCTGCACCCGCGTCTGCCGACGCTTCTGCCGACGCGCCTTGGCCCCCGGAGCTGCCCTGGGTGAACCCGGCGCGCTGCCTGCCCGTCTGCGCTGCGAGCCCGAGCGGGCCGTTGCAACGCCTCGACGATCGCGGAGCGGCCAGCCCGCGCGGCAAGCACCGCGTCGACGCTGTCGCGGCGCGACCACTGGCGGCGTTGCTGGAGGACGCCCGCGACGCCGGTTTCAGGATCCGCATCAGCTCGGCGTACCGCTCATATCGCGAACAGACGCGCCTGTTTCGTTCCATCAAGGAACGCGGGCGCGCTGCCCGCCCAGGGCACAGCGAGCACCAGCTCGGCACCGCCATCGATTTGCGGCTGCCCAGCACGGCCGCTATCGATTGGCTCGCGGCGCACGCGTTCGAGCGTGGTTTCGCGCTCAGCTACCCCCCAGGCAAGCAGCGCGTGACTGGCTACCGCCCAGAGCCGTGGCACGTGCGCTTCGTCGGGCGCGCATTGGCCGCCGAGCTGCACGAGCACGGCTGGACGCTCGAGGAGCTCTTTCGCGAGCGCCCTGCGCTGGGCAGGTCCGGAAGCTGCGACGACTGCCCCGCCGCCGTCTCGCGCGCTCCCTGTGGCCGCGTCACCGTGGCCGGCGCATGCGAGGGGACAGTACTCACCTGGTGCTACGACGGCGCCCTGGCGGCGGTCGATTGCGCCACGTCGGACCAGACCTGCAGCGCCAGTAGCGGGG
This sequence comes from Polyangia bacterium, assembly GCA_035607075.1. GTDB lineage: Bacteria > Myxococcota_A > Polyangia > Fen-1088 > Fen-1088 > JADGRB01. The sequence goes on along the minus strand of DATMZL010001292.1, from coordinate 4,218 downwards.
GCACCGCAACCTGCGAGTGACCAGCCACCACGCCCGCCGGTTCGACTCGCCGCTCTCAGCCGCGCGGTGGGAGAAGGCGCTGTGCGGCAGCGTTCGAGCTCACGGGGCGGCGCAGATCGATGTTGCGGCCCGCCTCGCGTCCGCGCTCGTACTCGGCGCTGCGCGTGAGCGACGACCCCGCGCGCATCGACACGCGTGGGTAGCGCATGCGCAGGTAGGCGTCGCGCGCGGCGTCGGCGCGGCGCACGACGTCGGTGCGCAGACCCTCGCGGCGGCTTTCGCGGTCGCCCGCGGCCAGCTTCTCGCCCACGCCTGTCATGACGCCCGCGAGGAAGCGCCGTCGCTCGCCGTCGGAGCGGATGCCGTGCTCGACCTTGTGCGCGCGCCACAGACGTTCCGCCGTGTCGGTCAGGAAACCATGCACGTAGACGGCGACCTCCAGGTTGGCGGCCGTGCCACACAGCTCCATCACGTAACCGCGCCGCGCGGCCGACGCGAGGTACGACGGCACCCAGATGACGCTCACGAAGAAGTGCTGCCCCAGCAGGCCGGCCAGGATGCGCGCGCTCGCGTCCGAGCGCGCCTTGGTCTCGCCGACGTGCCGGAACGAGAACCCGTCCGCCGCGACGGTCGCAGCGGCGTCGATGTTGTGCAGCAGCATGAGGCGCCGCGCCTCGTTCGTCGCGGCCTGGGCCTCATGAACGTTGGCGCTCGACCCGAGCGCGAGCAGCTTCATTATGCGGCGGACGATCGGCGTCGGGCCGGGCGCGGGCGAGCCGTCCGCGCCGGCCGCTGGAAGCCCCGCCGCCGATGCGTCGATGCCGCGCGCGCGGCACACCTCGGTGAAGGCGGGTCCGTGCGCCGTCTCGTCGTGGATCCCCAGCACCTCGTCTACGTATTGGTGCGCGAGCTCGTGCTTGAACACCTCGCGCACCGTGCCCCAGGGCTGCCCGTACACCAGCTTGCGCGACAGCGAGATCGTACGCGTCGCGCGGTGCCAGGCGCCCAGGCGCGCGGACGTGTCGACGAGCTCGAGGGCCGGCGGCCGTAGAGCGCCGCGGAAATGGTTGTGCGCCAGCTCGGCCCAGGTGTTGGCGAGCTCGCGCAGCAGCGCGGCATCGAGCGCGGATGCGGAGGTGACAGTCGAGGAAGACGGGCGAGGCCGGGGCACGGCGAGCCAACCGGGCTTAGCACAGGCGCGGATCGCGGCGAAGGCTACTTCGTTCCGGAAACACCGGTCCAGCGGCTCAACGTCGAGAGCAGCCGGGAGATGGCCGGCATGGGAGATGGCCTCTCATGATGCGGCGCGGGCGCCGCATCCGCGGGGCTCTCCGCGGTCGCGCGGACTGGCGGCGGCGCGCGCATCTCCTCGGGAATGGGGGGCGGCACGATGGCAATGCGCGGGACGACCTCTGCTTCGAGGGGCAGCTCCTCCACGATCGCGGACGCCTCCACCTCGAGCTCGGTCTCGACGACGGCGAGCGCTTCGACCCCGGTTGCCTCCAGAGCCGTCACCGTGAGCTCTTCGTACGCCGTCGCGGGAGGCTCTTTCGCATCGACGGCATCCGCAACCGGCTCCTGCGCCGTGACCATCGCCGGCTCGAGTGCGGGCGCGATCAACGCCGGCGCCTCCGCGACGCCCGCAGGCGCGACCTCCTCATCGAGCGCGAACGCCTCCATGTCCAACTCGCTCTCGACAAGGCCGAGCGCTGCGACCTCGGATACCTCCGCAGCCGTCACCGCGAACTCTTCGTACGCCGTCGCGGGAGGCTCTGGCTCTACGACGGCGACTGCATCCGCGATCGGCTCGAGCGCCGCCAGCGCCTGCGCGATCTCCATCGCATCGAGCTTATCCAGCTCGGCGAACGCGCGGCCGGCGGCGCGCGTCGCCTTCTTGCGGCTAGCCGCTCCCGCGCGAAGCGCGGGTGTGCGGCTATTTCTGAGATGCTCGCTAGCGGTGCGCGCCTTCTTCTGATGCAGGCCGTGAGCCTTCTTCTTGTTCTTGTTCTTGCGCGCCGCCACGGCCGTGGCCGGCGGTTCCGTCAACGCGTCGATCGGCGGCAGTACGACAGGCTTGCGCCGCCCCGCCGATATGCTGCCCGTCCGTGGAAGCGCATCCTTGCGCTTGGTGGCGATCACCCGCGCTTTGCCGGCGCGGCTCCGCTTGCGCGAGGACGACCGCCCCTTCGATGACGATGCCATGCCGGGATCTTCGCCAAGCAAGCTGACCTGGCAACTTTCTCGCCTCTCCAAGGCCGCGCATGTTCAGCAAGCATCAGTACTTTCCACGCGTTAGCTCTGCCGAGGACGGAGGCGCGACGAGAACGACCTCCTGGCCGGCTCGCCTCAGAGCCACGATGCGCGCCGAGAGGGCGCCACAATCTGACGCCGGGTCCGGGCTGAGGACGGTCGCACCGATCGGCGCGGCATCGACCGTCAACCAAACATTGGCGGCCGTCAGGCGCGTCCAGGTGATCGCCCCCAAGACGGGTCGGGACAGGCTCTGGGTCGTTTGAAAGACGAAGCTCCCACCGTTGAAGTCGGTTTGAAGCAGCCTCCACAGGATCTCGAAGATGCGGTCCGCTCTGACGTCGGGTGAACAGACGAGATTGACGCGCGGCTGGAACGGCTGGCCGGGATGGAGAAGCGCAAAGTTATTGCGGTAAGTGACGAGCTTGTCTCGGATGCCTACCGGATCCTCCGCGGCCCCGTCGATCGACTGCCCGCTGGACGTCATCTTGATGACCGCCCCCCGCTCGAGCGTGTCTGGACCGTCGATCTCGAGCGTCTGGAGCTTGGGCCACCAATCGAGCGCGAGCGCGTGGCCGGGCGGCCAGGGCGTCTCGTTCTCTCGCTTCATCCGTTGCGCCAAGGCGAACAGCGCGCAGGCGCCGACGAGAAGGAGCGCGGCCGCGGCGCCCTGTCGCGACGGCGGCGCGACGGCGGGTCGTCCGAGGATCTTCGCGCGGGCGCGCGCGGGCGAGGTGCGCCAGAGCAAGAACGCGGAGCCGAGTCCCGCGCACACGGCACCGACCGACGAGGCGATGTGACCATGCTCGAACGTCCGCGTCGCGGCGAGCTGCGCGGCCTTGATGAAGGCCGTTCGCTCCGAAAGGTCCAGGCCAAGCCCCGGGTCGATGGCGCGAAGCACACGCCAGATCCCGGAGAACGCGCTCCAGAGAATCGGTCCGAGCGCGCAGAAAACGAAGGCGAGAAAGACCACCACCAGGACCGACGCGTCCGGTCCGGGAAACGTCGCCCAGGCCAGGGCCGCAAGGCGATCCCGGTTGGCGAGCACGGAGGCCCGGAGCAGACCACGGCTCCGCCGGCGGGCGCTCTCGGCCAGAGCCGCCGCCGCGGCGCCCAGGAGCAGCGGGAGAACCAGACCCAACGAGCCCGCGATCATGGTGGCCAATTCGCTCAGGTGGCCAAGGGTGACCATCATTCGCGGCGGATCGGGGTCCGACAAGTCGAAGCCCTGGACCATCAGTCCGCGAGATCTCTGAAGCGCGAGGATGGTCGCTCCCAAGATGAGCGGAGGGCCGATCACGGCGGAGAGCGTGAGGAACTTCGACGGACGTGTGTTCTCCGGAACAGCCGTCCAATCGTTGTCCATCACGACCTGTCGAATTCGCGTCGCGCGACGGGAGGCGCGCAACGCCCGAATCAAGACCGCCAGCGCGAGCCCGTGCCCGACCGCGATGCTCGCCCACAGCCACGGAGCGACGTGCGGCGTCCCGTCTGTCACATCTACGAGGTCCCGCAGGAGTTTCATGGACGGCTCAGTCCCAAAACAACCGCGCGTAGGCCTCTGTGAGCCGCAGGTAGTGGCAGGCGAGATAGCTCAGCGCCAACGCGAACGTGACGCAACCTGCGATCAGGAACGCAGTGGGGCGCCCCGAAGCAGCGGTCCGATCGTCCCCTTCGAACGGTGACTGTGACATGCGAAGATCGCTGTACGGACACCGAATGACGACTCGGGTTCTGGGCAAGTGCTGAATGGGCCGCGTGCCGCCGCCGTGCAAGAATCCAGGCCACTGGTGTTGACCTGTAAGCTCAGCGCGCGACGGCGACCGCTGGAACGCTCCGCTGGCGCCTTTTACGCGACCACGATCGGGGCCTTGCCGGTCGTCATCGGCACATTTTGGTGGAGCAGCGCGATCGGAATCGCAACCGTTTTCGTCGGGCTCGTGGGGTGGTCCATCTTCGGCGTGGCCC
>DATMZL010000864.1:0-2366 GCA_035607075.1 Polyangia bacterium | reverse complement strand
CGAAGTGGTTCGCGAGCACGCGCATCGGGTCCGTGTCGGTGAGCAGGAACGCCGGGAAGCCGAACTGCAGATCGCCGTCGTCGCCGACGCCCACGACATAGAACGACTCGCGCACCGCGTGCAGCGGCAGCCGCTCGAACGCGGTCAGGAACGACGAGTAATAGAAGACCGGCGCGCCGCACGCGACCATCAACCCGTCCCACCGTTCGACGCCGACGCGTTCCAGACTGGAGTGGATCTCGATCTTCATGCCCATGGCCACCACACCTTCCTTTCTGGCTCGCCTGCGTGCTGCCGAGACGCCGGGCATGACACTCCAGCGCGTAGCTGATTGTCAATGCACAATCGGTAACGATCGATTAACGGAACTTCAGAACGATCGATTTAAACGTTGTGAAACGTTCGCAATGAGATTGTAAACAAGCGGCCTTCCAGATTCACCGGCGCGACATCGCGTCCATGGGGCAACCCACGCCGTCCGGCTAAGTCCTCGGCATCGCTTCCGCGCGGGGATCGCCGGCCGGCGCGCTGGTAGTCCCGGTTACCGCGGCTCGCGCGGCGAGCTGCAAGCGGTTACCGCGGCTGCGCGCCGCGCAGCGATCGCGCGCGCCGGTTACGGCACCCGCGCTTGTCGGCGGGAGCTGCCTACCACCACTGTGACTGGCAGTCCCAGACCCACCAGCCGCTGCCGGCCTGGTAGTAGCCGGGCTTGGTCACGCAGACGCAGTACTTGCCGTCGCTGTCCTTGCCCCAGGCCCACTGCGTGGTGCAGGAGGCGTTGCCGGTCACGGTCGACGTCGCCATGCTGCTGTTGGTGCTCGCCAGCTTGGAGGCAGCGGTCGCGTCGGTCGGGAAGAGGCACGACGAGCTGCCCGGGTCGGCGTACTTCCCGCCCGAGCAGCTGATCTGCTTGAAGCCGTAGGATCCCGGCGCACATCCCTTGATGCAGGTGTCGAAGCCGGTGACGCAAGCGGTGGCGGTCGAACCTGTCTTGGCCGAGTTCGGGCCCGTGCACAGCACGTCGGTGGTGACGGACCCCGTGACGTGATCGAGGAGGGCGTGGGTGTCAGCGCCCGTGTACACGCAGTTGGTGCTCGGGCCCTCGCCGACGCCGTTGGCGCCGTTGGTCGCGTCGGTGTCGCTGCCCGGCTGGTAGGCGTGGCAGACCTGCGGCGTCTTGTACGTGCAGATGTTCTTCAGCGTCGCGGTGTCGTTGGTGCTGACGCCGACGACCTGGCCGACGCCGATCGCGTAGATGTTGGTCGCGTTCACCTTCCGCTTCGCCGACGACGACCCGCAGCCCGAACCCTCGCCGCACGAGCGATACAGCTTGCCCGCGGTCTCGACGTAGATATTGTTGAACGTAACGGTGCTGCCGTCGCCGTTGTGCTGGACGACCTTGTCGCGCGCGTTCTTGAAGCCGCTGTTGGTGATGGTCGCGGTCTTGCCCGATCCGCCCAGCATCGTGATCGCGTCGTCGCAGATGTTCGCGAACCACACGTTGTCGATCGTGCAGGTGCCCTGGCAGTGGATGCCGTCGCCGATCTTCGTCCCGAAGATCACGTTCTTGATGGTGCCGCCGTCGGCGACGTCGAACATCGCCGTCGTGCTGCTCTGGTTGCCCCCCGTGCAGTCCTCCAGCGTCCCCTGTACGGTGCGCATCATGCCGTCGTAGGTTCCGCTGACGGTCATCGTGCCCGAGACGGTCGTCGATCCCGACGCCGTCGGCCACGTCGGCATCTTGCACGTCGACGACACGACCACGCCGCCGCCCGCGCCTGTCGTGCCGGCGGTGCCCGTCGTGCCGCCGCGTCCCGCCGCGCCGGTCGCGCCGGCGGTGCCCGTCGTGCCGCCGCGCCCTGCCGCGCCTGTCGTACCCGCGGTGCCGGTCGTGCCGCCGCGCCCCGCCGCACCTGTCGTTCCCGCGTTGCCGGTCGTGCCGCCGCGTCCTGCCGCGCCTGTCGTGCCCGCGTTGCCCGTCGTGCCGGCGTTGCCGGAGGTGCCCGCGTTGCCCGACGTCCCCGCGTCGCCGGAGGTGCCGGCGTTGCCCGACGCCGATCCGCCATTCCCGGTCGTGCCCGCGTTCCCGGAGTCGCCCGCCGCGCCCGTCGTGCCGCCCTTGCCGTTGCTGCCCGCGGCCGCGCTCCCGCCCGTGCCAGGTCCCGTCGTCGTTTCCGTGGGGGCGCAGCCGAGCGCCAGCAGACCAAGCGACCAGATCACGACCTTAGTGGCTTTCATGGGCTCACCAGTCTCCGGCCGCCGACGGAACGGCTCACGCGCGCGCGTGTGGAAACGGTTTCCTAAGTTACCGTCATAACTGCCGAAATTCGCGTAAGGAGCCGGCGAGCTCGGCTCGCCGCGTATCA
>DATMZL010000756.1:0-6913 GCA_035607075.1 Polyangia bacterium | reverse complement strand
GTTGACGGCACAGACCCAAACGCGTGGACGTCTCGCGACTGAAGCCGGCGCGACGCCGCGACAAGTGCAGACCGGCACGCTGAAAGCCTTGGGAATGCTTCCGACGACATCGACGACGGGGCATTTCATGGGCAACGTCCTGGGCGAAGAGGCGACGGACGAAACCGGCCAACCGGCGCTCGATTCGGCCGGTCGCCCTCTCGTGCGTGGGCAAATGTACCGGCATGTGCAGGACCCGGAAGGCCACAGCGTCTTCACGCCGATCAGCGCCTCGAGTGCGGCGACGCCCAAGTATGTGGTCGCCACGGTCGATCCGACGACGCATCAGCGCGACATGACGGGCGCGGGGACGCGACAGGGCCGCTTCCAAGTCGTGCCAGCCACGCCCGAGAATCCCGACGGGTTCAAGTTCGTGGGCTTTACCAATCCCGGACCGCGGGAGACGGCCACGACGATTCAGTGGGATGACGACGCGGGGCATCACATTGAGAACGTCTATCAGCCCGTCAGGTTCGACCAGCAGGGCGTAACCCCGCCGCCGACGGCTGGCGCGCCACCGTCCCCGAGCGGGACGCCACCTCGTGTCGGAGGCGCGCCGCCCGCGCCAACCGCCGCGGCAGCGCCACCGGTCAGTGGTCCCGTGCGTGAGCCGGTGGTCACGGCCCCGCCCGACCTGAAGATTGCCCATGTGCGACTGCCGTCCGGAGCGGTCATCGAAGCGCGCGAGACGCCTAAATCGCATACCTACATCGATCGCAACGGCCAACCGATTCCCGGCGCGTCGGCCGCCAGCGCGACTGAGGCCGCGACCCAGCAAGAGTTGATGTCGAATCTGGGGACCATCAGTGGCGGGTTGAAGGACATCGAAGAACTCACGCGGAAGGTCTACCCCCCTGGGGCGGGCCTGCTCGGCGGATTGAAGTCGGGCGCGGTGCTCGCGGCGAAAAACCTGGGACGCGATCCGGACATGGCGAAACTGACCAATCGCGTCAGTTTGTCTGCCGGCCCCGTGGCGCGCATTGTCGAGATGTCGAACCGCATGAACCTCGCGGTCGTCAAACGCGCCGCCGAAGCCTTGGGCGATCCGCATTCCGGGTTGCTCAGTTCGGCCTCGCAGGAAGAAGCGTTGGCGAAAATTCAGGCGGTCAAGGACGCGCTCCGCCAGCAGCTCGACCAGATGGGGATCGTCATCGACCCGAACGGTCATCCGCATCAGTTCAACACGCGCGAGCAGATGGATGCGTTCAAGGCGGTCATCGCCAAGAACTCCGGAGGCCAGTAGGTGCCCCCGCAGCAACCCGGCGAGGTCGACTGGGGCGCCGAAGCCGACAAGATTCGCACCAGTACAAGTCCTGCCCCCTCGGGCGTGACGCCCCCTCCCGGCAGTGCGTCGCCGGCCGCTGGCGCACCGGATTGGAGTGCGGTCGCCGACGGCATCAAGTCCGGCAAGATTGCCGCCCCGTTTGAGGCCGATCCGAACAAGCTCCCCTTCCTGCAACGGCCGCCGGCCTCCTCGGGCCGTCCACTCATCAGCGACGCGGATCTGTGGAGCGGGATGGGCAACCTCGCCGAGATGGGCGCGATGGTCGCGGCCCCCGAGGTGTTCGGCCCGGGCCGGGGTGTCCCGCTCCTCACGCGGATCGCGGGGCGGATGTTCGCGGCCGGGACGGGTGGCGCCGCGGCGCGCACGGCGCGCACGATCGCGCAAGGCCAAACGGATACCGGGCACCCGCTGACGCCTGGGGCGGTCGCGGGCGAAGCGGGCGGCGCGTTTGTGCAAGGCGCGACCGGGGAGGCCATCGGCGGCGGGATGTCGGCGACCGGCCGTCTGGCGCGCAGTATTCCCACACGGATTCTGTCCGCGCCCCCGAGTGCCCAAGGGGTGGAAGCCTCGGCGATGCTCGGGGGTCATGTCACGCCCGCGCAGCAGAGCGAACGGTGGGGCACGGCCATCACCGAAAACGCACTCAGAGGGAGTCTCTTCAGCGGCGGGAAGTGGGTCGACTACTTCAACCAGCAGAAGGCCCTGCTCGGCCAGAAAGCGGACGAGATTCTGACGCAGTTCGGCGGCCGGGCGAATCCGACCGAGGTGGGCGCGACGTATGCGCGCGCGCAGGCGGCCGGGCCGTTGGCGGAACGGCGGGCGCTGGAGACCGGCGCGCGTACCGCGCAAGGGTCCGCGCGTCAGGCGCAACAGGGGGCCGACACGGTGCGGAGCGTCTTGGCCGGGCCACCGGGCCCGCCGCCCACGCCGGAAACCGCGGGCGACACGTGGCTCAAGCTGCTCAAGGCGAAGAACGACGCGGCGGATGCGGTCACGAAGCAGTTGTATGCCGAGGTCTGGCCGCTCGCCGAGCAGGAAGGCGTGCGCGTTCCGGTGGCCCCACTGGCAGACTACGCCCAGCAAACGATCGCGCAGCAGGGCGACCCGGCGATGCAACTGCTCCAGGGCCCGGTCAAGAAAGCCTTTGGCGTCGTCCGGAATGCCGCCGAACCCTCCGAGGGCGCGGCCGGGGTCGCGGCGGCCCACATTCAGCGGCAAGTGGAAGGCGGGGCCTCGCCCGAGTTCATTCAGGCGTTGCGCGACACCTACGCAGGCGCAGGCATTACCGAGGCCGATCAGGCGTCCGGCACACTCAATCTCGAGCAAGCGAAGAATCTCCGCACGCAGTTGGGGTATCGCATTCCCAACGACAAGACCGGGCATTTCAAGCAGTTGTACGGGCGGTTGTCGGAAGCCATCAAGACGGCGACGACCGATGCCGAAGGGAACCCGACCGCCGCGGGCCGTGCGTTCCAAGCCGCGACCGATCAGGCGCGCGAGGTGCATCACACCTTCGAGGAGGGCCTGCTCGCCGACGTCGTGAAGAAAGAGCCGCGCCTCGTCATCGACACGCTCGTCAAGCCGAATCGGGTGCAGGAGTTGAAAGACGCGCTCAATGTGGTCGGCCCGGAAGGGCAGCAGACGCTCGCGCAGGCGCACATGCAGGATCTCCTGAAGGGGAAGAACGGCGCGCCCGCGACGTCGAAGGAACTGCGGGCACGGATCAACGATCTGAGCTGGGACACCATTACGACGCTGCACGGCCATCAGGTGCGTCCGCTCTTGGAGGGGCTCAGTACGCTCCAAGACACCGCCGCGCAGGAAACCGCCAACGCGGCCAAATTGACGGCCCAGGCCGGCAAGGTGAAAGTGCCGGCACTCACGCCCGCGCAAGCCTTCGGATCGCTCATCAAGGGGAACAACATTGACGAAGTGACCAAGGCGCGGGCGCTGCTGGCGCCGCAGGACTGGCAGAAGGTGCAAGCGGCCCGGGCGCAAGACATCCTGTTCAATGCCGACGGCACGATCAAGACGGGCAACGACATCGCCGCCGCGACGACCGATCCGGCCTTCAAGGTGGCCTATCCGAACGGCGAAGGCGACGGGTTGGCGAAGTTCGCGCGCGTCGTGAAATATCTGCAACGGCCCCAACCCGGGGCGACCGCGCCGATCTTCCGGTACGGGCAGGGGGCCATCATTCTCGGCGCGGCAGGTCTCGCTTACGGCAACGTCATCTCGCCCAAGACGGCGGCCGAGATCGGCGTCGTCACGTTGACGCCCGCGATCTTGACACGCGTGCTGTTGAACCCGGGTGCGCGCGAGTGGTTGACGACCGGGATTGCGGCACAGGCCAAAGGCGATACGGGTGTCGCCGCGCGCATGGCCGGACAACTGAGTGCGTGGGTCGGGCGAGAGGTCTATCGGGCCGTCAATCCGCCCCCAGCCGCACCGGTCGCGCCCTCGACGCCGGGTACTGGCCGTGGCAGCGGACCGGGTCCGGTGGGCACGAGCGTCGGGCCGCCGCCGAAGCAGTAGTTACCCGCGTGGTGCGAGCGTCGCGACTGTTGGGACGATGCGACATCGATCCGCCAGTTCCGGGTATCGCGTGGACTGACGGAAACTCTCCTGAAGAAGCACCAGAAACGTCTCCGCGTCCGCATAGTGCGTGAACCACGCGTGTCCCATCACGTTCACAGCCATTGGGCGTTCAAAATCAAGGGCGACACGGTCCTCCACCAGGACGGACCATCCGTCGCCGCGGAGAGGTTCAAAGTCCGCCATAGATCCCTCAGAGCCTTTCCTGTTCCATCATCCAGCGCCAGAGCGCCTGATAGGTCGTGAGACTCAGCGGGCGCCCGTGTTCAATCCAGAAGAGCGTTGGGGCGGAAATGCCGATCGCACTCGACACGGTCTCCAGCGACTGCCCCGTGTCGCGGCGATAGAGCCGCAACATGGCGGCCAAGCGCGTGGGGGTCATCGGCGGCGGTGCCGATTCGGCCGATGGTCGCGCCGGTCGGCTTCCACGGCTTTGCGCGCCGCCTCGCGCTCGCGATCGAGTGGCGACCGGTTCTCCCGGCGTGTGCGTTCTTCCTCGGAGAGCGTGTACTGCTTGGCGTCGGCTTGGCGTTGTAGGTCGTGACACCACGCGTGGACGGTCGGCCACACGTCCGGCTGGAGACCGCGCGTCGCGAGGCGAGTGGCGAGGGCGAGTGTGTCGGTGCCCCAATCGATCTGATCGCCGTGGGGCGCACGGCAGTCGGCGTCGCCGCAGATCGGGCAACTCATCTTGTCTAGCCCTTCTCTGGGGACGGCGGGGCGTCGAGCAGGGCGAGCACGACATCAGCACAATCTGAAGACTCGCATGGATTCGTAGTGTCAAATAACTGCCACTTATGAGCTAACGCCCGAATCGCCGCGAGGGTCGCCTCGGCCTTTACCAGCCGCTCTGCTATATTCCACTCATGTCCGCTGCGCGTGTCGTTGTTGATGTAAATGCGCTGCACTTCAGCTAATCTGTCTCGCCCCCACGTTACCTCTGCTAGTCGAATCTCCGCTTGTTCGGCACGCTGCGTCTCCAGACTGCACGCATCGCTGAGACGCGCAACCGCTGCCTCTAATTGACCTACGATCTCGTCATAGTTGGCGAGTTCAAGTCGCGTAATGGTCTGGTCCTGTTCTGCCAGTCGGGCCTGGGCCGCGGCGAGGTCGCTACCTTCCGGGGGAGGCAAGACAAAGGCGCGACGAAACCGATCCAACTCGACGCGACAGGCTGTCAGATCGTGCGCGAGTTGAATAGCTTTCGCTTCCGCGCTCTCATATCGTTCGGCCGCCTGTTCAAACTTCGCCTGGGCGGCGGCGAGGTCGGCCCCTAGTCGAGAGACGGTCGCTTGACTCACCGCCAGCAGCGCGTGCTCCTCGTCCCGCTCCGCTCGCACGGCGTCGAGATCCGGCGTGGGATAGCATCGCGCACAAATGACCTGACGCCTCCGCCCTCGTGCTTGGACGCCATCGCCAAATTCATACTCACACAACCCGCATGTAGCTAGTTCGTCTTCGGCAGCAGCGGCGCGGGCCTGGGCCGCGGCGATGTCGGCCGACAGTTTCCGTAACAGACGTGCGGCTGCGACGAGTTCAGCACGAGCCTCCACCGCTGGCCGCGTCCCCCCCTTGTCATCGACGATATAGCAGTAACCTTGGTCGTCAATTAACGCATCTGCCATACGTTCGATTTCAATCTGTTCCACTTCGCGTGCAGGCGTGAACCGGGTCGGTTGTCCTACGCGCTCCGCTCGCGCGGCGTCGAGTCGTCCCACAATGAACGGCAAGTCCGAGTGCGGTTCGTAGTTCACGAGGAAGCGCCGAATCTCGGCTTCTCGGGCGTCGTCAGGCGTGAGCCGGGTCATGGGCGGGGCCTCGTGGGTGGAAGAAGGGCGCACACCTGTTGAAGCACGTCATACAGACTGTTGTCGCAGTTCGGGCAATAATGGCCGCTGCCGCCTTCTCGGCATTCGAGCCGTATAGCAATAAGCGTGAGTGCGCGTAAGGTGCCAGCGGCTTGCAGAAGCATATCGGATGTCTTCGTGAACTCCGGCCCAAAGGCGTCGAATCCTTCAGCCGATTCCTGTTCCATCTCTTCGGGCATCCAGCGACGCGGTCGCAGGGCGTCTTGCGGGATCATCGCAGGTGCCTCCCGAGAAGACTGATTATTAGCAGAATAAGCAGAACACTAACGAGCCCAGCAACTACGTCACCGTTTGTCGCTGGGGCCTGCATCCACTCGCTCATCGCGTCTCCTCGGCGTCAGGCGGGGTTGCATCTACCTGGAGGTCGAATAGACGAGGGCCAAACCAGTCAGGAAGCAAATCCTCTGCTTGTTCTGGCGACATCGCCGAGATGATCCGCACCATCTCGTCGCCTAATTCACGCCATGCTTTGAGTTGTTCTGCTACAGTGAGCCTTGAAATCGCGGTCATCGCGTCTCCTCGGCGTCAGGCGGGGCGGGCAGGGGCTCTAAACCGCTATCCAGACGCCATGAGTTCAGTTCGCGCATTCGCAACCGTATGCAGTCTTCCGCATCTTGCCACTTGTCATAGAGCCGCTGGACCTTCAGTCTCGTGCGTTCCGGCAGTCCTGACCAGTCATGCAGCCGGGTGTCCGCAGTGGGGCCGTCGATGATCGTGGCGATGGCCTCGAGCAGCCGCATGGCGTCGTCGCAGGCGACATCGTTGGATTCCGCCAACGCGGCCACCGCTGGACGAATCGTCTCGCAGATGAACTCGATGACCGGCGTCGTGTCATCATCGTTGCACCACGCGTCGATGCGACGTAGAAGGTCGGGCGCTGATGAAGCAGTTACCATATCGTCACTCATCGCAACACTCGCTCCCAAAACCCACCGATAATCGTGCGCCAGTCAAACGTCGCGGTCGCCCACGCCGATTCGGCCGGGGTCACAGGCCGGTACGGGCGACTCACGAGGTGCGCCAAGGCGGTCACGACCTCGGCGTGCGACCCCTCGGGGATGTATTCCGCATGGTCGCCGAGCCAGTGGCGGGCATCGGGCCGGTCGAACATCACCGGCCGCGCCCC
>DATMZL010000073.1:0-2011 GCA_035607075.1 Polyangia bacterium | reverse complement strand
ATCGACGGTTTGCCGCACGCGCTGCGCGTGATCGTGCTGCTGAACCCGATGTCGTACGTGGTCGACGCCGTGCGCGGGCTGTGTCTGGGCGTACACCACTTCCCGATCGCGCTCGACGTCGCGGTCGCGGTCGCGGCCGCGCTGGCATTCGCGGCGCTGGCGCGGCGCGCCTTCAACAAGATGGAGGTCTGAATGACCTGGCCGCTGTTGGTTCTGCTGGCGGTAGCCGCGCCGAGCTCTGCCGCGGCTGCACCGGCGGAGATCCCGTGGCAGTGGGAGCGCGCGGTCGATCTCTTCCCGCGCATCGACATCACGGCCGGGCCGTACGTCCTCGCGACCGAGAAGAGAAAGATGAAGCTGCGCGGGCCGTCGTGGTCGGTGAAGGTCCCCGCGCGCTTCGGCGGGCGCGTCGACGAGATGAACGGCGCGGCGCTCGCCGCCGATGGCGGGCGCGTGTTCGTCGCCGTATACCTTCGGGCCGCCTCCACCTGCCAGCTCGCCGCGTTCGACGGCGCCAGCGGCAAACAGCTGTGGTCCGTCGATCTCGATGGCATTGGACCGATCGGACACAGCGCGTACTCGAACCGCGTGCAGCTGCGGATGATCGGCGGCCACCCGACCGTGTTCGGCAACGAATCGGCAAAACGCTACATCGAGCAGCGCGACGCGGCGACCGGCGCGCTGGTCTCGCATCGGTTGTTGCCGCCAGAGGCGCGGCCGGTTCTGATCGGCGAGTGGCTGTTTCGCGAGGTCGACCACACGCTGCGCAAGCACCCTGCCTACACCCTGAAGGCCAACGATTTTCTCTCCCGCCTCAACATGATGAAGGACGCGGACCACGCCGAACGCGGCGCCGCGTTCACCGAAGCCGTAGGGCAGCTCGCGGCGTTGAAGCAGTTCGAGATCAAGCTCGTCGACACCGGCGACGACTTCGACGTCGTCGCGAAGAGGCTGCCGTAGACGAGGCCGGCCGCGGGTTCGGGTGCGGGGGCGTGCTAACCTCGCGCCATGGCCTCAGCCACCGACAAGGTCACGACCGCGACGATCCGCGCCCGCAAGGCGGCGGGCGAGCGTACGGCGGTGGTGACCGCGTACGACGTCGTGTTCGCGCGCCTCGCGGATGAGGCCGGGATCGACGTCGTGCTCGTGGGCGACAGCCTGGGGATGGTCGTGCAGGGCGAGCGCACGACGCTGTCGGTGACGCTGGACGACATCATCTATCACACGCGCATGGTCTCGCGCGGCGTTCGGCGCGCGCATCTGGTCGCCGACATGCCGTTCATGAGCTACCAGGCCTCGGTCGAGGACGGCATGCGCGCGGCCGGCCGCCTCCTAAAGGAAGGGCGGGCCGAGGCGGTGAAGCTGGAAGGTGGCGTGGAGGTGGCCGAGTTGGTCCGGCGCCTGGTCGCGGCCGGCATCCCGGTCATGGGTCACGTCGGGATGACCCCGCAGTCCGTGCATCAGTTCGGCGGCTTCAAGCTGCAGGGGCGCACCGACGATCAGCGGGCGAGGATCCTCGCCGACGCGCGCGCGGTCGCAGAGGCGGGCGCGTACGCGGTCGTCGTCGAGACCGTGCCGCAGGCGCTGGCTGCGGAGATCACGCGCGCCATCCCGGCCGTGACGATCGGGATCGGGGCGGGACCGGACTGCGACGGCCAGGTGATGGTGATGCACGATCTGCTCGGGCTGGAGCCGGCCTGGAAGCCGCGCTTCGTGCGCCGCTACGCCGAGATGGGCAAGGCGGTCGGCGAGGCGTTCGCGGCCTACGCGGCCGACGTGCGCGCCGGTCGCTTCCCGGCCGCCGGCGAGAGCTACGACTGACCGTGGCGACGCCGGCCGAGCCGTTGGTGATAGCGACGCCCGCCGAGATGACCGCCTGGTCGCTGGCGGCGCGCGCGCGCGGCGAGCGGATCGCGTTCGTTCCCACGATGGGCGCGCTACACGAGGGGCACGTGACGCTGCTGCGCGAGGCGCGCCGTCTCGCCGGCGTCCCGCGCGAGACGGCGCGCCT
>DATMZL010001098.1:0-2518 GCA_035607075.1 Polyangia bacterium | reverse complement strand
TTGATCTCGACGGTCTTCCCGTCGAGCGACTTGATGACGTCGCCCAGCTTGTACGCGTTGCCCGACGGCATGTTCTCCGTGCACGCCGCCAGCGCATGCAGCTCCACCGGCAACTTCTCTTCCGCGGCCGACGCCGCTGCGGCGAGCACGGCGGCCGCGCCCGCCATGTCCGTCTTCATGTCCAGCATGCCCTCGTTTGTCTTCAGCGACAGGCCGCCGGAATCGAACGTGATGCCTTTGCCGACGATGACGACGCGCCGGCGCGCGCCGGGCGGCGTCCAGGCGAGATGAATGAAGCGCGGCTCCTGCGTGCTGCCCTG
Organism: Polyangia bacterium; assembly: GCA_035607075.1. Classification (GTDB taxonomy): domain Bacteria; phylum Myxococcota_A; class Polyangia; order Fen-1088; family Fen-1088; genus JADGRB01. The sequence goes on along the minus strand of DATMZL010001098.1, from coordinate 2,198 downwards.
CGCGACCGCGAGGTAAAGCCCCATCCCCAGCGCTGCGCAGCCGGCGCGATCGAAAACCTCGACGGCGAGACCGGCCTCGCGCGCCCACGCGGACGCGGTCTCGGCGAGCGCGATCGGCGTCAGCGTTCCGGCGGGCTCGTTGACGAGATCGCGCGCGCGTGCCGCCGCCCGCGCCGTCGAGCGCGCGCGTGCGAACGCGCGGTCGGCGTCCTGCGGGGCAACGTCGGAGGGCGGTCGCAAGATGAACGCCGACGTCGCGGCCGGGCGGTTGCGCTCGTCGGTGAGGTACTTGTCGAACCGGTAGCCGCCGAGCAGCGCGCCCTCCGCGGCGATCTCGCAGGCGCGCGCGGCGCCTCCGCCGGCATCAGCGGAGGACCACGCGAACACGACACGCGCGGCGCCGACGCCCGCGGCGATGCGCGCGGCGCATCCGGCGGCGACGCGCAACGCTTGCCCCGCGGGATCGCCGCCCGCGCCCAGGCCGACGAGCGCGATTCGTTGCGCGCGCACATCCCGCACGTGGACGACCAGCGTCTGCGCCAGCTTCGCGCGAAACCGTTCCTCGCCCGCCGCGCGCCGGAGAACACCGCCGACGCGCGCGTCGGTCCGGTCGAGCCACTCGCGGCGCTCGAGATCGGCCTCGCCGACCGCGAGCACGAGCAGCTCGGATTCGACGTCGGCGGGTTCAGTCGTGGTGAAGGATAGGTCGAGCATCGGAGTCCCGGCGCAGGGTAATTTCGCCGAGGACGCAATTCAAGGCGCTGCGGCGTGGTTGACGGCGACGGCTGCCGCCAGTAGCGTACGCCGTCATGGCGAAAGCGCGCTCTTCAGGGAAGTCGGGAGGCAAGTCCGGCAAGGCGGCGAAGAGCAAGAGCAGGGCGAGCGCGGCCAAGGCGCGCCGGCCCGTTGCGCGGGCGAAAGCGGCGCGGAAGCCCGCGCCGAAGGCGCCCATCGTGCGAAAGGCGCCGCCCGAACCCGAGATTCCAGAAATACCACCGCCCTTGCCGAGACCGATCGCAAGCTTCACTTTCTAGCCCCTGGTGACGAGCATGGACAACCCCGGTATCGCGCCTGAAAAGCGCGAAGAAGCAGCGAAGACCCTTAGGGAAATTCTGGACCGTATGGGCATCGAGGCAGAGGTCAGCGCGTTCGACGACGGCGACCGGATCATCCTGGATGCGCACGGCGCCGAGTCCGGTCTGATTATCGGAAAAAAGGGTGCGACCCTGGACGCGCTGCAATATGTAATCAACCGAATCATCAGCAAGAAGCCGAACGACGGTCCTGGTGTCATCGTCGACGCCGAGGGCTATCGCGGCCGGCGCGAGGACTCGCTCGCGGACCTCGCGCGCCGGCTGGCAGAGAAGGCCATCAAGAGCGGCCGGCCCGTTCCGGTCGAGCCGATGAGCCCGCACGATCGCCGCATCGTGCACGTCACCCTCGCCGATCACCCGGAAGTCACGACGGAGTCGGAGGGCGAGGGCGTATTTCGCCGCGTGGTGATCTTTCCGAAGAAGGCGTCCGCCGGCTCGTCAGCCGAGTAGCGCGCGCACGCCGTCCTCGCCGAGCGCACCGTGGAGCGCGTCCGCCGCGCGGTCGTCGTCGCCGGTCGCTTCCGGCGAGAGGTGCGGGAGCACGCCGAGCGGCCGCAGTCCCGTGACGGCCGCGATCATCTCTGCGTTGCCGCCTTCGTGGGGACCAGCTTCGGCCTCCGTGCGGCTGAGGATGTAGCCGGCGATCCGGAGGCCGCGGCGGTCCGCCTCGGCCAGTGTCAGAGCGACATGGTTGATCGTTCCGAGAGCCATTCGGGCGACCACCAGCAGAGGTAGGCCGAGGCGGACAGCAAGGTCGGCGGTCGTCTCGGCGCCGGCGTAGGGGACGAGGAGTCCGCCCGCGCCTTCGACAAGGAGGAAGCTCCCACGCTCGCCCAGCGCGTGCGCGCGGTCGGCGAGAGCGCCGAGGTCGATGCGGAGCCCGGCGGCGGACGCCGCCAGCGCCGGGGCCGCGGGCAGCGGGAGGGCGTGCATGCAGACCTCGTCGGGCGAGATGGGCGGTCGGGCGGCACGCCACAGGCGCCGCGCGTCCGCCGGGTCGGGGTCGCAGCCGGTCTCGACCGGTTTGAACGGGATCGGCCGCAGGCCTCGGCGGAGGGCCAGGCGCAGCAGGCCAGCGGCGACGAGCGTCTTGCCGACGCCGGT
>DATMZL010000469.1:0-2649 GCA_035607075.1 Polyangia bacterium | reverse complement strand
AAGTACTTCGGGAGCTATAACCATTGACCGACCGCAGCACGCACACGCTCGATGGCAAGTCGCTCTACTACTCGCCGATCGGCAACGTCCACACGCCGGAGGTTCGCATCCCGCCGTGCAAGGTGTGCGGCAAGCCGTCGCTTGGCGGCGTGATGGACGAGATGGAGCCCTCCTCGCCGGTCGGGCAACCGACGTTCACGGCGATCTTTTACTGCGCCGACCACACGACGGGGACCTATGCGACTATGTCTGATCGCTTGTTCCCGGCGTACCGGGTCATCGCGATATTCGAGCCTTGGCGGTTGAAAATCCAACGGCTGACGCGACCACAGCAGGAAGCGAGAATGCGGGAATGAGCGGAGCGAAAGACACCCAGGCGATCGGCACAACCGACGCCGTCGACACGACTCTCGCGGGCAAGCCGGTCCAAGCGGAGTACGGGCGCTTCGCCACGATGGAGAACAAGGGCGTCCCGACCAAGGACCCCCGAGCGATCGTCGCGATGCTCACCCAGATCCTTGAGGACGCCGAGCGCTACCGGCAGCCCTACGACACGGAATGGATGCGGCTGTACTCGCAGTACAACGGCGTGACGTCGGCAGACGGCAAGGCCCCGTGGCAATCGACGGTCCACAACCCGGTGTCCAAGCGCGACGTCGACACGATCGCCGCCAGGATCGTTTCGATCATCTTCTCCGAAGAGGATTGGTTTGGAATCCAACCCTCTTCTCGATCGCAGAACACTCTCGTCGATGTGGCCGAGGCAACGATCCAGTGGCAGCTTCACCGCGGCAGGTTTCGCGAGCCGCTCGAGACGTCGATCAAGGACGCGCTGATTTGCGGGACGGGTCCTCTGAAGGTGACGTATGAGCGCGGTCTAAAGCCGCAGATGTCGTCCCAGTTCATCGCCGATGCGCCACGCACGGTCATGGGCCAGACCATGATCGGCCCCGGCCGCTTCCAGATGAAGCGCACCGTGAAGGCGGTTTCCGAGTTGACCTTCCGCCCGGTGATTCCGACCGACTTCTGGTTGGACCCGTCGGGGATGAACCGCTACGTGATCCACCGTTCCAAGCGGCACCTGACGGACTTGTGGAAGTTGACGGAGCCGCAGATCGACCCGGCGACGGGCGAGGAGTTGCTGCCGGCGATCTACGACAAGGATGAGGTTTCCAAGATCCGGCCAGGATCGAGGAACCGAAAGCTGGACCAGTTCGCCTCGACGATCCGGCGCGAGCGGTACCTGGCCTACGAGGACATGACGGTGGACGTCTACGAGATTTGGGGCGACATCCCAGATCCGTCGACCGGCGTGGTGATGTACCCGAACTGCTTCGCGACGTTTTGCGACAAGCAGTGGCTGCTGCGGGCGCCGCAGGAAAACCCGTACTGGCACCAGCGGATCCCCTTCATCGACTTCCGCTCGATCCTGAACCCGCACCAGATCTACGGCTACGGCTTCCTGATGCAGGGGTCGTCCTTGCAGGAGGAGATCGACCGGATGCTGCAGTTGATGGTCGACAAGTCGCACCTGGCGGTGTCGATGGTCGAGATGGACACCTCCGCCTTGAAGAACTCCGAGGACGCCGGCGGCTCGCATCTGAAGATCGACCCCATGCGCATCTTCCAGAAGCGGTCGGGCGACCGGACGATCTTCACGCCGGTCAAGGTGAGCGACGGCGCCACGGTTGCCGACATGCAGGTTTACTCCGCGCTGCAGCAGGCTCGCGAGAACTCGAACAACGTGAACCAGTACGCGACCGGCAACAACGAGGACTCGACCAGAAAGACGGCGAAGGAAGTCGAGATCAAAGTCTCGGCGTCCGATTCGCAGTTCAACGCGGTTGGCCAGTACATGGAAGAGCACTCCCTGTCGCCGCTTATCCAGATGGTCTACGAGCTCTCGATCCAGTACGAGAACAACCTGGCTTCGCCGCAGTTGATGAAGCTGCTGCAGGACAACCCGATCGCGCAGCAGATGGTCACGGCGTTCGCGTCGATGCCGCTCGAGCAGCGGTGGGCGATGATGAGCCTCGAGGCCGAGTTCCGGGTCGACGGGGTCACGCGGATGGTGACCAAGCAGCAGCGGTTGGACCGGCTCGTCAACTTCCTGAAGCTGATCGGGATGGACCAGACGATGGCGATGCTGGTCGACAAGCGGACGCTGTTGCAGGAGGCGATTGTCGATTTCGGGCAGAAGTCAACGATCGTGCTGCCGCAGTCCGACGCGATCCTGCAGGCGGCGGAGGCGGCGATTCTGATGCAGCTCCAGCAGGTGATCGCGATGCAGATGGGTGTGGGTGGCCAGCAGCCGGGTCAGCCAGGCAAGCCGAACGACGGGGCGCCTCCGGGGCAGCCGGGCCAGAATCCACATAACCGGGCCGAGCAGGGGGCTGCGCAGGGGGCCAACGCGACGGCAGATCAGGGGCCGCCACAGTGAACCTTTCAGCCGAGAGAGAGCAGCAGCTTGCCCGGGACATGGGCCTCGACAAGGCGCCCACCCCGCGGTACGACGACATCCCCAAGCCGAACCAGAACATCGGCGGCCTGATCCAGTTTCGCAAGTCGCTGATGCTCGTAGACACCCTGCGAACAGCGGCCTTTCACAAGTACCTGAACGACGCGCTTTTCATTGACCAGACGATGGAT
>DATMZL010001632.1:0-11408 GCA_035607075.1 Polyangia bacterium | reverse complement strand
CATGTGCACGGCGCAGATGGCGGCGTGCGTTTCCGACGCGGACAACGTGCGCACGTCATCCGGCAGCGTCACCGCTTGCACGTACCTCTGCACGGCGACGGCGCGCGCGTGCGGTCCCGCGGACGGCTTCTGCCCGACGGGGTGCGGTCCGACGAGGGACATCGACTGCCCGGGTTGCGGCAACGGCCGCGTCGAGTCCGGCGAGACGTGCGATCCGTCCAGCACCTGCATGACGCAGATGACGGCGTGCGTGTCCGACGCAAACAACGTGCGCACGTCATCCGGCAGCGTCACCGCCTGCACGTACGTCTGCACGACGACGGCGCGCGCCTGCGGCCCTGCCGACGGCTTCTGCCCGACGGGGTGCGGCCCGACGATGGACGTCGACTGCCCGGGCTGCGGCAACGGGCGCATCGAGAGCGGCGAAACCTGCGACGTGTCCCCGGCGGCGGTGATCTGTTCCAGCATCAACTGCAACGACGGTGATGCGTGCACGACCGACACGCGCACCGGCGCGAACGCGACGTGCAACGTCGCCTGCACGCACGCGGCGGTCACCGCCTGCACGAGCGGCGACGGCTGCTGCCCGAGCGCCTGCAACCGCAACAACGACACCGACTGCGCCGCCGTGTGCGGCAACGGCGTCGTCGAGAGCGGCGAAACCTGCGACGTGTCCCCGGCGACGGTGATCTGTTCCGCCATCAACTGCAACGACGGTGATGCGTGCACGACTGACACGCGCACGGGCGCGAACGCGACGTGCAACGTCGCCTGCACGCACGCGGCGATCACCGCCTGCACGACCGGCGACGGCTGCTGCCCGGGCGGCGGGCTGGGCGCCTGCAACCGCAACAACGACACCGACTGCGCCGCCGTGTGCGGCAACGGCGCCGTCGAGACCGGCGAGACCTGCGACACCGCGATCGCCAACAGCTGCCCGACCTCGTGCGCGCAGCAGGCCTGCGTGCTGCCCCAGTTGGTGAACCGCGGCACCTGCACCGCCGCGTGCGTCGATCAGGGCGTGAGGCAGACCATGTGCGTCGACGGCGACGGCTGCTGCCCGGGCGCGCCGACGAATTGCTCCGACATCAACGACACCGACTGTCCGACGCCGAACGACACGTGCCCGAACGCGCGCGACATCTCCGCGGGCGGCGACTTCCCCTTCAGCTTGATGACGGCGAAGGAAGAGACGCCCGGCCAGTGCTCTCCGGACGGCCCGGAGGTCTTCTTCCAGTTCACCGTCCCCAACCCGTCGGCCGTTTACCTGGACGTGTTCGACCCGAGCGGCAAGCGCGTCGACGTCGCGCTCGAGGTCTGGGCGAACGGCTGCCCGACGGCGACCACGAAGCCGATCGCGTGCGACACCGCGGACGGCGGGCGGTCCTGCGGCGGCGAGACCTGGCCGCGCATCTTCTTCACGAACACCGACCTCCGCACCTACGTGGTCGTCGCCCGCGCCATGAACGGCACCCGCGGCCGGTACTCGCTGCGCTTGCAGTACGTGCCGCTCGCGTGCATCGGCGGCGGCGCGTTCCCGGTGGCCGCGACGCAGCCGCTGATCGATACGACCTGCGGCGGGGCCGATCTGTACGCCCCCAGCTGCACGGCGCCGATGACGGGCGGCCTGGACAAGAGCTACTACCTGGTCAAGTGCCCGGCGCAGACGCTGAGCATCAGCACCTGCGAGGGCCGCACCGGCAACACAGACACCGTGCTGTACGTGAACCGCGGCAACCTGCGCCTCGTGCAGGGCGCGTGCAGCGCCGTGGCGGGCCCCATCGGACGCGAGATCGCCTGCAACGACGACAGGACCGGCGTCTGCGCCGCAAACCCCAACAACACGCGCACGTCCGAGATCAACGGCGCCGGGGGCGGCGATCGCGGCATCTTCACCATCACGGTCGACACGCACTTCACCCCGGGCATCCCGAACTGCGGCCCGTTCGGCCTCAACTGGGCGCTCAAGTAGCGGCGATCGTCGACCGCTGAAACATCGCGCGCGCGCCGGACACCAGGCAGGCAGAGAGGTGCCCGATGAAGCTCGATGCGATCCGCTTGTCCCGTCGATCCTGCCGCCCGCTCGGTGTCGCGGCCGTCTTCCTGCTCGCGAGCGCCGCTTGTAGCGCCGACAACCGCGTCGGCTTCGACGACGGCGGCGGCACGGACAGTGTCGGCACGCCGGGCACGGCCGGCACGCCCGGTACAGCCGGCACGCCGGGTACGGCCGGCACGCCGGGCACAGCCGGCACGCCGGGCACGGCCGGGACGCCCGGCACCGGCGGCTCCGCCGGCGCGACGGGTAACGGCGAGGCCTATGGTCTCAGCGCGGACCCATCGCTCGATTTGGTCGGCGTGGCCACCGGTTCGGCGGTGGGGCCGGTGACGTTGCTGGCCGGGAGCGACGGCGCCTCGTTGCACGTCCTCCAGCCGGCGACGCGGAAGGCGCCCAACGCGATCGTGCGCCAAGCGAACGGCCTCGTCGCCGTCGGCGATGTCGACGTGGTCTGGGTGTTCCGATCGGACGGCACGCTGGTGCGCGGCATACCCCAAACGATCCCCGTCACGGCGATGGCGTTGTCGTCGGACGGCGCGGTCGTCGCGATCGCCGGCGACAACGGCGGGCCGCCTCGGCGATTCCAGACCGCCACGGGCGCCGAGCTGCCGCGCCTCGCGCCCATGCCGGGTCAGCAGTGGACGACCAGCATCGCCATTTCCCCGGACGGCGCGTACGTCGCAGCGACCGGCGGGCCGCGCGTCAGCCTCTGGGCCGCCGCCGACGGCACGCTGCTGATGCAGCTGCCAGGCCCGGCGTCGGAGGTGGCGCTCTCGGCGACCAACGAGTTGGCTGTGGTCGGCGAGATCGCGGTGGGCTTTTACTCGATCACGGGCGCATCCCAGGGTTGGTTTGCGGCGGACGGGACGGTGCATGTGGCGTACTCCAGCGACGGGAAGAAGGTGGCGATCTCGGGCCTCGTGGGCGGCGGCTACTCAGGCCAACCAACCGTCGTCACGATCGTCGACCGGCCCACGGGGACGGAGCTGGCCAAGCTGTACGACGGCAGCCAGGGCCGACCAGGTCTAGACGACAAGGCCGTGTACCTGACCGGGTTGGCGTTCCTGAAGAACGACGGCGCCGTCGCCGTCGGCTGGTCCAATCGCCACGTCAGCCTGTTCGGCGCGTCGGACGGCGCGGCGATCTGGACCCGCGTCCTGGACCAATGACGCGGCGATCGCGGCCGCCTGATCTCGTTCTCGATTTCGTGTAGCATCGAGGTCGTAGGACGGAGTTCGGGCGACGCTGATGGAAGTTGAAAGGGAAGATCGAGAGAAGTTCTTCAATCGGATCGTCTTCCTGCCCGAGTCGGATCGCATGCGGATCCAGCTCGCCTACACGCTGAGCAAGTTCGCGCACCGCGCGCAGGTTCGAAAGGAATGCGGGCCGGACGGCAAGCCGCTGCGCTACTTCGAGCACGTCCGGCGCGTCGCGCTGGTCCTGCTCGACGAGCTCAAGGTCGCGCGGCCCGAGATGATCATCACCGCGCTGCTGCACGACGGGATCGAGGACACGCGCGACCTGACGCCCGACATGATCGAGTTCCACTTCGGCGCGGATGTCGGCACGCTGGTGAAGCTGCTCTCCAAGGTCCCGAAGGAAGGCTACGCCGAGCGCCTGATTCACTTCGGTGACTGGCGCGCGATGATGCTCAAGGGCTGCGATCGGCTCGACAATCTGCGCTCGCTCGACGCTGCTTCGCCCGCGTTCCGCGCCAAGCAGGTCAACGAAACGCGCAAGGTCTACTACGCGATCTTCAATCGCATGGTCGAGATCACGCCGGCCGAACACGCGAAGTCTGCGTCCTCCCTGCGCGACGAGATCGTCAAGGTCACCGAATCGGTCGTTTTGTGAGCGCGCACGCCGCAGCGACGCGCGCGGCGGCGCTCGCGGATCGACCGTGGGTCCCGCCCGCGGCGTCGGGGCGGGCGTTTGCGCGGACTTTCGCGCTCGGCGATCCGCAGAGTCCGAACGAGAACGTGTTCGCGATCCTCGATCGCTTCGGCGCGCTCGGCGCCGACGGGACGCTGCGCGACGACGTCTCGCTCGTGTCGATCGGCGACCACTTCGACTGGAACGGCGACCTCGCGGTGGCGCAGGCGCACGGGTTGCGCTTCCTGCGCTGGCTCGCCGAGCACCCGCCCGACCAGGTCGTGATCCTGGCAGGCAATCACGATCTCTCGCGCGTCACGGAGATGTGGCGCATCACCGACGCGCAGTTCACCGCGGCCCGCGTTCTCGCCGAGAGGATCGCGGCGTCGCCCGATCAGCCCGAGCTGGAGGACGCGTTCGCCCGCGAATACGTCGATCTCGCGACGCCCGAGCTGGCCCGGCGCGACTACAGCGCGTTCACCGAGCGGCAGCGCGCGTTCGTGCAGGCGCTGCTGCTGGCGCGGCGGCTCGCGCTCGCGTGCGTGGGCCGAACGCTGGATGGCCGCGCGCTGTTGCTGACGCACGCCGGGGTGACACGACGGGAGCTCGCGATCCTGGGCGGCGAGGGCGAGCGCGATCCGCGCGGGATCGCGCGGATGCTCGAAAGCGCGCTGGCGGCCGCGCTCGACGAGGTCCGGCCGCGCTGGATCGCCGGGACGCCCGCGCGGCTTCAGCTCGAACCGCTCCACATCGCGGGCGGCGGCGGCCGCGAAGGCGGCGGGCTCCTTTATCACCGTCCGTCAGCGCGCCCGGATGCCAGCCCGGCGCCACGCCGCTTCGATCCGCGGACGCTGCCGCTCGGTCTCCTCCAGGCGTGCGGCCACGCCGGCCACCGCAAGTGCCGCACCGATCTGGGCAGCTGGGTCGCCGCGTCGGCGATCGCCGTCGAGCGCGGCGGGCTGCGCACCCTGCGCACCGACGGCGTTCGCGTGGTGTACGAGATGGGGATCCAGCCCGTGGCGCCGCACGAAGGCGGCCTCTACATGATCGACGCCGAGATGAACAGCATCCCGGTCACGGACTACCCGCTGTTCGAGCTCGCGGCGATCGATTAACTGACGCAGTTTTTGGTCAGGAGGCGCACGCGGGAAGCCGTCGATCGGGTGCCGACGGCGCATTGCATTGGAAAATGCGTTCGCCGGAGCGATTCTTGGTTGCGCAATTCGACCCTCGCGCGTGCTTTCTTCGAGAGGTATTCGCACATGATCACCATCCAGAACAGCCGTCTCCTGGGAACACTCGCGGTCGTGATCGTGGCGAGCTCCGATTGCGGGTCCGCACAGCGGCCGCCTCCGGCTGCGTGTTCGGCCGGTGGGTCGCGGCTCTCCGGAGACAATTCCGGGCGACCACCCTGCACCATCAATCCCGACGATCCGTCCACGCTGGTCCCGCCGACCTGCGGATCGACCCACCAGAATCAACTGGCTGCGCTGCCGTCGACGCCGACGCACGAAGCGGAGATCGCGGTGGCGATCGATCCGCGGCCGGGGAGCCAGCTCGCCTACGCGGCGACGATCCAAGCGACCACACTGATTGGCACACGGCAGGCGAACCTCACCGGAAAATGCATCGCCAAGAAAACGATCAAGGTCTTTCGCTCGAACGACCTGGGCGCGAGCTGGGCGCCTGTCGCGGGAACCGATCAGTTCACGACGGACTGGCTGACCGATCCCGACCTGGCGATCGACGAGCGGGGCACGATGTACCTATCCGTGCTCAGGTCCGCGGGAACGCTCAGCGGGAGCACCGCGATCGTGGGTGGCTCGGTCGATTCAGCGGGTAATCCCAGCTGCGATGGCTCCCAGCCGGGCAACATCGCGGAGGTGCAGATCTGGATGGCCCAGCCGGACGGGCCGCTGGTCCCTGCCATCACCCCCGGGCGCGGTCCGCTCGCGGCGTTCGGCCAGTCGAGCCCCGCCATCGAGCAGCGGACGGTGACGACCAACGCGCCCGCGGACGCCGGCATTCCGTCGTCGCTTCCGTTGCCGACGGGACACATCGACACCGACCATCCACGCATCATCGCCAGCCGCGCTGGTGACGGGCGCGTCGTCGTTTCCGTCCTGGACAAGCCCGACTTCGTCGTGACGTATCAACGGGATGCGACGGGCTTCCTGACCGAGACGGGAAATCGACTGGCGCTGTCGCAGACCTTCTTTTCAGCCCTGGTGATGGATGCGCAAGGTGACCTTTACATCGGCTCGGCGAATGGAACGAACCTCGGCGTTCGCCGCATGCACTGGAGCGGGACCGACTGGACGCCGGCGATGGTGGGCGGGCAGGAAAATCGGGGGACGCCGCCAATAGCAAGCAACGCGGTCAATGTTCAGGGGTTTCCGTCCCCTTCGTTGACCGAGCAGAGTGAGCAGGCGGTCAGCCATGCGGATCCTCCGTGCGGGCTCGCCGTCATCAACCTGGACGCGACAACCGACCCGATCGTCTACATGGCCTTCGAGATCCAGGAGAACGGAAGGGGCCGGCAGATCGAGCTGGTCGCGGCCAACGGCGCCGATCTCCGGACCGGAAGATGGACCGCGCCCCAGGTCATTAGGCCGACTTCGTCGAGTCGATCGCTGTTCCACCCGCATCTGAGCGCCGACGGCGCCAACAACATCCTCGACCTCGTTTACTTCGACGCGGGCGCGGCGCCCGGCGGCGGCGCTGGCCTCGCCGGCTTCGAGGTCCGGACGATGTTCGCCCGTTACGATGCGAGCCGGCGAAATCAGATCTATCAGACACTCCTCAACCGTTCGATCCCGCTCGTGGGCGATCTGCCCTCTCGGGACTCCTCGGGGTCGAAGCAACTGTTCACGGGCGAATATCTCGGCATCGCGACGAAGGGCGTGAAGGCGATCGCCGGGTGGCCGGAACGTCCGGCCAGCGCGTCGGGTACGGCCAGCGTGAACAGCGACCTGGCCTTGAGCGCCATCGGCGACGAACGCGACTGCACGACGGCCCAGACGGGCGCGCTGCTCGCCTATCCGGACAACCGCTGGGAGTGTCAGTGCGCGTGCGGGATGTTGTTGCCGCTGGTCGCGGGTTGCGCGGTGGCGAATTCCGAGGGCGATCCGTGTGATTCGATCTGCGGCACGAAGACACCGTGTGGCGAGGCGCTTTCCTGCACGCGTGTCGCGTGCGCGTCGACCGAGAACCGCCGCTTGCTCTCCGCCCGCTCGTGCGCCGTGGCCGACGGACCGCCTGTGGGCGCGCAGCCGGCTTCGACCGGCGACTTCGGCGCGACCGGGAGTGCCGGGTCGACTGCCGTCCTCCACGTGAGCGGACAGACGGCTTCGACGACCCTCGGTGGGACCGTCTACGTCAGCGCCTCGACGAGCCCGCCCACCGCCGGCGCCGTCGCGGAGATCTCGCGATTCGACGTCCGGCCGGCTGACGTGTTCGTGGGCGGCTCGGTCAACGCGACCGTCCGGAACGTCGGCTTCGACCACCGTTCGCGCCTGCGCGGGACGTTCACCGACGCGAAGCACTTCAGCATCGACCCCGGCGCGACGCAGTTCATCGTGACGCTGCAGACGCAGACCGGAAGCGATCCGGTTTCGACGCCGGTGAGCCTGTTGGCGACGAACACCGCGGTCGCCCTCGGCGTCCTCGATCTCACCGCCGGTACGCTGTCGTTCGACACGACGGCGACCGCGGCGACGGGCGATTCGGTGGAGATCCACTTCCGCGGGACGATCACGTCCCGGCCGCCGGATTCCGACCACGACGGCATCATCGACGCCGTCGATCGCTGCCCGGGCACGACGCCCGGTCCCGATCGCACACCGCCAGTCTTCACGTTCGTACCACCGAACATGACGATCACGTCCTGCACGGGCGTGAACATCGGGCAAGCCACGGCGACCGATCCGTGCGGCGTGACGATCACGAAGGACGCGCCCGCCAAGTTCCCGCTCGGGACCACGGTCGTCAGGTGGACCGCCCGCGACAACGCCGGGAACGTCACGGTCGCCACCCAGAACGTGATCGCGGTGCTGGGTGACAGCACGTCTTGCTGTCCGGCCGGCACCAACATCATCGTCGGCACGTCGAACAACGACGTGCTGAACGGAACGGCCGGCGCCGACTGCATCCTCGGGCTCGGCGGGCAGGACCGCATCTCCGGCGGCGGCGGTAACGATTTCATCTCCGGGGGCGACGGCGACGACACGATCTTCGGCCAGGACGGCAACGACGTGCTGTTCGGCGGGACGGGCCAGGACGTGATCTCGGGTGGACTGGGCGACGATGTCCTGGTCGGTGGCGACGGTGTCGATCAGCTGAACGGCGACGACGGCAACGATCGGATCAGCGGCGGGCAGGGCGGCGACATCATCCACGGTGGCGCAGGCGACGATTTCCTCGCCGGCGACGACGACGACGATCAGATCTTCGGCGGCGACGGCAACGACTTCCTCGACGGCGGCCGCGACAACGATCGTCTTTTCGGCGAGGGCGGCAACGACACGTTGATGGGCGGTGTGGGCGACAACCTCCTCGACGGCGGCTCCGGCACGAACTCGTTCAGCAGCAGCGGCCTGCACGATCAGTGCGTCGACAACGGCGCGCCGCTCGTGTGCGAGGTCGCGGACGACGGGTAGTCAACCCGCTTGACCAAGGCCTGCGTCGGTCCGTAGACGCCGCGATCCAGGTTGCGGCGGATCGTAAGCGCTTCACGGATCACCTTCCAGAAGTCGGTGAGCGGATTGACGCGGGAGTTCCCGTCGTCCTTCCACTCGACGCCGACCTCCTCGATCGCGAAGCCGCGGCGGCGGGCCAGCGCGAGGATCTCGAGGTCGAAGGCCCAGCCGTCGATCGTCGCGCTCCCGAACAGGTTTGTCGCTGCGGCGGACGTGAATGCCTTGAAGCCGCACTGCGTGTCGAGCACACGCGGCACCAGCCAGCGCTGGATGAACCTGTTGCACAGGCGACTCCAGATGACGCGGTAACGCGGCTGCTTCACCGTCCGGGCGCCCTCCGCATAACGCGACCCGATCGCGATCTCCGCCTTCCCGGCGACGATCGGCGCAAGCAGGCGCGGTAGCTCTTCAGGCGGCATCGAGCAGTCGGCGTCCCACATGACGCGGATCTGTCCGCGTGCGGCGAGCATGCCGCGCCGGACAGCGGCGCCCTTACCGCGGTTGGGTCGCTGGCACACGAGGATGATGTTCGGGATCCGCGCGGCCGCTGCTTCGACGACCTCGCGTGTCCTGTCGCGGGAGCCGTCGTCGACGACCAGGATCTCGTAGCTCGTCGACCGCGCCGACAGCTGCGCGTGCAAGCGCTCGAGCGTCGGTTCGATGCGGTGCTCCTCGTTGAACGCGGGGATGATCACGCTGAGATCGACGGGCGGCGGTGGATTGGACATGGCGAGACTCCTCGGTGCGTGTGCGGTGTGCGGTGTGGGGTGTGCGGTGTGGGGTGTAGGTGAAAACGACAGGGCTCAGGCAACCTCCGCACCGCGCGCGAACACCAGGTGCCGCTGCGCGGGATAGGTCCACAACGCGAACACGACCGCGGCGCAGGCGAGCTTGGCGGCCACCACCGACACGTCGAAGTTCGCGGTCGCGATCTTCATCGCCGCCGCCATCAACAGCGCGGCGACCACCGCGACGAGATCGAAGCGCACGACCTGAGCGAGGCTGATCGGCGAGCGATCGCGAAACGCGACGTACTTGTTGAGGGTGAAGTTCGCGGCCGCGCCAGCGAGCGCAGCGACGAACGTCGCGGCCGCGATCGGCACCTGATGCCGGGCGAGCAAGACGAGCACCGCGACATCGAGGCCGGTCCCGAAGGCGCCGGCGATTGCAGCGGTGAGCAGTTCGCGTGGACTCTTCACGAACTGCGCATTGAGCAGCCGCCGTGCCAGCCGGCTTCGCCCAGGATCGGTGAGCGTCGGCGGGCGTTTAGCGCACGCCAGCTGGTGAAGAGCTGACGAACGCTCCCGCGCGCCCGATGAATGTTGGAATGTTGACTAGCTGCTCCCGCGCGAAGCGCGGGTGTGCAGCTATTTCTGAGATGCGCTCTAGTGGACAGCGCGAGCGCGTGAGCAGCTTGCTAGTCACAACCAGTGTCCTTAAAATGAGGCGGCGTGTCAGCTCGGGTGAGCCCCCGCCGAGTGCTCCGCGCCCTCCTGATGGCGACGGCGGTCCTCGTAGCCCTCCACGGCGTGATGCTCGTGGCGCGCTACGGGTTCGGAAATCCCGGCTTCCTGAAGCTCCAGGCGTTTTTCGATCTCAACAAGGAGCAGAACATCCCGACGTTGTTCTCGACGCTGCAGTTGATGGCCGCGTCGTTTCTCCTCTGGGTCGTATTCGCGTGCGCGCGACGCGCGAACGATCGAGATCGTTATTACTGGGCGGGGCTGGCGTTGATATTCGCGTTTCTGGGCGGCGACGAATTCTGTGAATGGCACGAGCGCATGATCGCGCCTTTGCAACACGCCTTTCACCCGACGGGTGCGCTGAAGTTCGCGTGGTACATCCCGTATTCGCTGCTCATCCTGCTGTTCGTCGTGGGCTATCTCCGGTTCTGGTGGCGCTTGCCGCAGGCGACACGCCGGCTTTTCGCGTTTGCCGGGGTCCTCTATGTCACCGGCGGCATCTTCTTCGAGATGCTGGGTTCGAAGATCTTCACCGTGTACGGGTGGGACTCGGTGCAGTTCGAGCTCGAGGTCATGGTCGAGGAAGGGCTGGAGATGACCGGCGTCGCGGTGTTCGTGTACGCGATTCTCTGCTACCTGCGCGATCGAGAGGGCACCTTCGAGGTCCAGCTCGCCGAGCCAGCGAGCGCGGCGAACGACTGATCCGCCGCCCGTTGCGGCCCGATCGCCTGACCGGCCCGCCGCGAGTTGGGCGTAGAATCTCGTGCCAGAAAATGCGGCTCGCGTTCCAAAGGGAGCAGAGGTCGATCACGGCCTCCCAACGAAAGGATGCTCCCATGCGACGCTTCACTTCGATCCTCCCGATTTCCCTGGCACTTTTCGCGGGCTGCGGCGACCAGGCCACGCCCGATTACCAGGGCGAGCCGCTGGCGACGCTGCACGGCATGCTGATCAGCGAGGTGGCGGTGGCGCTGCCCGAGGTCGACATCGTCATGGCCTGGCCCGATTGGAGCAAGGCGACGACCGACCCATCCGGCCTGGTTGGCACGGGGTTCTCGACCTTCGCCCGCTTGCCCATCGAGACCACGCTGCCCGCGCGCTTCACCGCGACGATCGTCGAGCCGCCGCCCGAGTCGGCGTACCCGCCGCCCTCCAACGACGTTCCGCGGCTGATCGGTCCGCGCTACACCTCGGCGACCTTCCTGCTGACGCGAAAGGGGAAAGAGGCGACGAGCACGAGCTACCCGTTCCTGGAGGCGGCGCTGGCCGATCCGAACCAGGCGGTGTTGACCGCTTTCAACGGCTGGGCGCTGAACTACT
>DATMZL010001630.1:0-4689 GCA_035607075.1 Polyangia bacterium | reverse complement strand
CGCGCTGCTCGCGTTCACGTACGTCGGCTATCCGGTCGTGATCGGCGTGCTCGCGCGCGCGGTTCCCTGGAAGCGCGCGAGTGGAACCGCCGACGCACCGACGGTGACGGTGTGTCTGCCGGTCTACAACGGCGCCGCGTTCCTGCCGGCGAAGCTGGACAGCCTGTTCGCGCAGGATTACCCGTCCGACAAGATCGACGTCATCATCTACTGCGACGGCTGCAGCGACGACAGCGTGAAGGTCGCCGAGGAGATCGCGCGCGGCGGTGCCGCCGCCGGTCGCGTGCGCGTGGTCCCGGTCGCGGAGCGACGGGGCAAGCCGGCGGCGCTGAACACGATCGTGCCGCAAGCGCGCGGCGATCTCCTGCTGCTGAACGACGTCCGCCAGCCGTTCTCGCCGAACGCGGTCAGCGCGCTGGCCGCCGCGATGGCGGATCCGGCGGTGGGCTGCGCGACCGGCAACCTGGTCCTGGAGGGCAGCGCCGGCAGCGGCGTCTACTGGCGTTACGAAAATTGGATCCGCCGCCAGGAGTCACGCTTTCGTGGGGTCGTCGGGATGTCGGGATCGATCGCGATGATGAGACGCGCGGACTGGTCGCCGCTGCCCGAGGCGCTGATCCTCGACGACGTCTGGATCCCGATGAAGCTGGGCCTGGGCGGCAAGCGCGTGGCGTTCGTCGAGGAAGCGGAGGCGCGCGACGCGGCCTTCGAGGACGAGCATGAGTTCCGCCGCAAGGTGAGGACGCTGGCCGGCAACTACCAGCTGTTCGCGTGGATGCCGGCGCTGCTGTCGCCGTTCGCGAACCGGCAATGGTTCGAGACGATCTCGCACAAAGTGCTGCGCCTCGTCGCCCCGTGGTTGATGGTCGTGCTGGCGGTGTCGTCGGCGATGGCGGCGGCGGCCACCGGTTGGCCGTGGCTCTGGCTTCTGGTCGGGGCGCAGGCGGCGTTCTACGCCGCAGCCGTCGTGGGCCGGCGCGCCGGCCGACTGGCGGGCGTCGCGCGCACGTTCATGGTCATGAACCTCGCGGCGGTGCTCGGGCTCGCGCGGCACCTCACCGGACGTCAACGGGTGACCTGGTAGCGGATTTATCTGGCGCGGGGCGTGTGATATTTGAAAGGCGTGTCGCTACGCATCTGCATGCTGGGGCTTCTGGTGTTCGGTTGGGGGTGCGCGACCACGCACGGGCCCTACGACTACGCGTCCGAGCCCGATCCGCGGAAGGGTGAGTTCATCCTCGGTCCGTCCGACGTCGTCAAGATAACGGTGTGGAGGAATCCGGACCTATCGACGGAGGCGATCGTTCGCCCGGACGGGACGGTATCGATGCCGCTGGCCGGCGACCTGCCGGCCGCGGGTCGTACGGCCGCGCAGATCAAGGAAGAGATCGTCAAGCGGCTGCGCGCCTACTTCAAGGACGAGTCGCTGAGCGTGACGGTCGCGGTCTCCGCGATCAACAGCTACCGGTTCGTTGTCAGCGGCAACGTCGAGAAGCCGGGCGTGTTCTCCGCGAATCACTACGTGACGGTCGGCGAGGCGATGGCGCTCGCAGGTGGGCCCAACAGGTTCGCCGACGCGGGTGGCACGGTCATCATCCGTCTCACGCAGGATGGTGGCACGCGCCGCATCCCGGTCGACTACCTGGGCGTGCTGTCAGGCAAGGCGGCCAACGAGAACCTGACGCTGCTCGCGGGCGACACGATCTACGTGCCGTAACCGACTGGTCGATCCCCACTCGCCGCGCTTGCAACCTGCGGGGCCGCGGCGGGTCGGCGCGACGCCTCGATGCGTGACCGCAGCCGCAGCGCCGGACGTTCGATCAGGTAGTACGAGCCGACCGCCACGACGAACGCGAGCGCGAGGTTGACCGGAAACGCCGTCATCCAGCTGGCGGCGTGCCGATTCAGGAACAGCTGCTGCCAGAGGTACAGCGAGTAGCTCAGGACGCCCACGAACACGATCGGCCGGAAGTTGAGCACCCGCCCGAACGCCGTGTCGGGGAAGCGGACGAACCGTTCGATCGCCAGCGCGATGCCAAGATTGGTGATCGTCTGGCCGGCGAGCGCGTCGACCTTCGCTGAAGGAACGGCGGCGCTCGCCATGGCGACCGCCGGAATCACCCAGAACAGCGGCCCGCGCAGGAACGCGAGCAGCCGCGGCGACGCGCCGATGCGGTCGCGCATGCAGGCCAGCAAGCAGCCGGTCGCGATCGCGTCCGCGACGGTCGGGAAGGTCTCGCCGATTCCGGGGCGGAAGCTGGGCGCGGCGACCAGCAGACCGATGCGCAGCAGCGGCGCGGCGATGATCGTGGCGATGGCGATCCCCGCGGCCCGACGGACACCCGCGAACTTCAGCAGGAACGGCCACAGCAAATAGAACTGCTCTTCGACAGCCAGCGACCACGCGTGGCCGAGGTACCAGGACCGATCGTGGTGGTAGTTCGTCGTGTACGTGACCGCCGCCAAGATGTCGTATTCGCGCAGCTGGATCCAACCGAGCGCACCGGCCAGAGCGACAAGCGCGACGTACGCATAGAACGGAGGAAAGATGCGCAGCGTGCGGCGCAGGTAGAAGTGCGGCAGCGACACCGTGCCGGTCTTCTTCACCTCGGACAGCAACAGCGTCGTGATCAGGAACCCCGAGATCACGAAGAACACGCGGACGCCGAACAACGCGGAGCCCTCCATCCACCCGGGCAGCGGTGGAAAGCCGGGCGTGCCCGCCGCATGTGCGCACAGTACGAAAGCGATGGACAGCGCCCGGAGGCCGTCCAGCGACGGGATCCGCATCGACCGCCTTTCTATCGTGGCCGCGGCCCTTCGCCAAGGGCGCGCGGAGAGCCCCCTTCCGATTGAAGTTTGGGCGGTGGTGCTGCATCCTGAGCGCGACCATTCGCCATGCGTGTGCTGGTGATGACCAAGATCTTCCCGAACGCCGCCGAACCGCTGTCGGCGCCGTTCAACCGCCAGCAGATCGCCGCGCTCGGCCGCCGTTGCGAGGTCGAGGTGCTGGCGCCGATTCCGTGGTTTCCCGGCGCGCGCCTGTTCTCGCGCTGGTCGGCGGCCGGCCGCCTGGGCGACGTGCCGCGCCAGGATCGCATCGACGGCCTGGACGTGCAGCACCCGCGCACGCCTTACCTGCCGCGGTTCGGCCACGCTCTGTCGGCGGCGCTGTACGGGGCGGCGCTGTACCCGGCCATCCGCCAGCGCCGCGGGCGGTTCGACGTGTTGCTGGGCACCTGGGCGTACCCCGACGGCGTCGCGGCGGTCGCGCTCGGGCGCGCGCTGGGCGTGCCGACGGTGGTGAAGCTGCACGGATCCGACATGGATGTTCTGTCGAAGCGCCCTG
This sequence comes from Polyangia bacterium, assembly GCA_035607075.1. Lineage (GTDB taxonomy): Bacteria > Myxococcota_A > Polyangia > Fen-1088 > Fen-1088 > JADGRB01. The sequence continues at coordinate 1,340 of DATMZL010001630.1, read as the reverse complement.
CGCTCCGGCAGCAGCTGGCGTGGGCGCTGCCGAAGGCCGCGCGCGTCGTCGCGGTCAGCCGCGCTCTCGCCGATCAGGCGGCGGAGCTGGGCGTGTCACGCGAGCGTATCGACATCGTCACCAACGGCGTCGACGGCGAGCTGTTTCGTCCGCGCGATCGCGCCGCGGCGCGCGCCGAGCTCGGACGCGCGGGCGACACACGCAAGTGGATCTTGTTCGTCGGCCGCGTCGAGGGCGACAAGGGCGCGCTGGAGCTGGCGCCCGCGTTCATGAAGGTGGCGGCCGCCAATCCCGACGCGGCGCTGGTGCTCGTCGGCAACGGCAAGGCGCGCGCGGCGGTGGAGGAGATGTTGCGCCCGCTCGGCGATCGCGTCGTGTTCGCGGGCGCGCGCCCGTTCGCCGAGATTCCCGTGTGGATGGGCGCGTGCGATCTGCTGACGCTGCCCAGCCATCACGAAGGGACGCCCAACGTGTTGCTCGAGGCGCTCGCGGCGGGACGCCGGGTCGTCGCGACGCGGGTGGGCGGCATCCCCGACGTCATTCACCGTCCCGAGCTTGGCGTCCTGGTGCCGGCCCGTGACGCCGACGCGCTGGCGACGGCGCTGGGCGAGGTGCTGGCGACGCCTTACGACGGCGCGGCGGTCGCGGCGCTGGGCGCGCGCGGCGGCTGGGACGAAAGCGCGGCGCGGCTCGAGGCCGTGCTGCTGCGCGCGTGCGGCGCACCGGCGAGCGCGGCCGCGCCCGTCGCGGTAGCGACGGAGGGTGTGAAAGGGAAGGCGGCGGTCGGTGCAAACTGAACCGAAGCTGGCCGCGCCCGCCGAGCCCGCGGGGTGGAAGAGCCGGCTCAAGGCGCTCGCCGCGCAGGCGATCCCGACGAGCGTGCTGGTCAAGCGCGGCGCCGGCGGCGCGCCGCGCGTCGCGCTGACCTTCGACGACGGGCCGCACGAGATGACCGACGCGTACCTGGACGTGCTGGACCGGTTCGGCGCGCGCGCGACGTTCTTCGTCGTCGGCCGCGACTGCGAGAAGCATCCCGAGGCGCTGCTGCGCATCGTCGCGCGCGGCCACGAGGTGGCGGGCCACGGCTACACGCACACCGCCTTCACGTCGCTGGGCGCCGGCGCGTTGCGCGAGGAGCTGGCGCGGACGGCGGCGCTGCTGCCCCCGGCGACGACGCCGCGGCCGCTGGTGCGTCCACCCTTCGGCGCGACGTCGGTGGTGACGCTGGCGGTGTCCGCGCAGGCGGGCTACACAAGCGTGCTGTGGTCACGCGACTCCGACGACTGCCGGACGACGTCGCCCGCCGAGGTCGCGGCGCGCCTGGCGCCGGGGGAACTTCA
>DATMZL010000859.1:0-7126 GCA_035607075.1 Polyangia bacterium | reverse complement strand
GGCAGCGACCCGTCCGCGGTCGATCCCGACGGCGAGGTCGACGACGACGAGCACGTCGAGATGATGGAGAGCACGGAAGAAGACACGATCGCTGTCAGCCCGGCCGCCCAGGCCAGATCGCTCCGGAACGCCGCGCCACCTCCCATTCCCGGGAGTCATCTCAAGACGCCCGGTGCCGAACTGCTGCGCGCGGAACCAGTCGACGCCAGCGCAGTCCCGCCGGTTCCTGTCCTTCCCGAGGCGATCACGCAACGCCCTCGACGACCGAAGCGATCCAAGCCCTGGTTCGAGGAGGTCTTCGACGAGGACTACCTGCGCACGCTTCCTTTCATGCGGGCCGACCAGACCTTGCGCGAGGTCGAATTCATTTCCGATGCGTTACGCATCGAGCCGGGTGCCGAGATCCTCGACATCGCCTGCGGCTACGGCCGCCACGCCATCGAGCTGGTCCAGCGCGGGTACAACGTGACGGGGTTGGATCTCTCGTTGCCGCTACTGCTGCGCGCCGCTGACGAGTCCAAGCGAAGAGCGCTGTCGGTCAACTTCGTTCACGCGGACATGCGCGAGATGGCGTTCGAGAAGCAGTTCGACGGTGCGTACTCGATGCTCACGTCATTCGGCTACTTCGACGAGGACACGAACCTCCGCGTCGCCGAGCGCATCGGCCGCGCGCTCAAGCCGGGCGCGAGGTTCCTGCTCGATCTCGTCAACCGCGACTACGTCGTTTCGGACCTGCCCGCGCGCGTGTGGTGGGAAGGGACCGGGTGCGTCGTGCTGGAAGAGGTCGATTTCAATTTCCACACGAGCCGGATTGTCACGCACCGTTCCATCGTGTTCGAAGACGGCCGGCAGCTGGAGCAGGAGATATCGGTCCGTGCGTACAGCCTGCATGAAATCGGCAGACTGCTCCGACAAGCGGGTTTTCGTGTGATGGATGTCTCAGGTGGCTTGAACACGCGCGGTCAGTTCTTCGGGAACGCGTCGCGCAGTCTCCTCATCGTTGCGGAAAAACGCGAATCCGACGCGGCCCAGCCGCTGTAACGCGCCGTGGCGCGGGCGTAACCGAGGCGCGTCGAGGCGGGTCAAGCGGGGTCCGCCCCTTGTCTCCGCAGCGACGCTGCACATCTTCGAGCCGAACGTCGCGGCCTTTGCAACCTTAGCGCGGGATCAAGCATCGAAGTCTACGAGACGTGAGGCGGTCAAACCCGGAATATTTAACCAACGAGGTTCGTATATCCCTCAAGAGCCAGGAAACGACAGTGCCGGACCGCGGCGATGGCTCGATGGAGATCCCGAAAATGGACGCGAGCAGGGCAAAGGCAAGGTTGACTCGGAAATCTCGACCGTCGGAAGGCGGCCGTGGCGGTAAAGCTGCGCGGGCCGTGCATCCCGCGAAGGCCGTGACAGGGCGGGTTCCGCGCGTCAAGGCGCGCGTCGGACGCCCGGCCATTCCCGCGAACGATACGCTTCCGCTGACGGCTGACGAGGTCGGTCTGCCGGAGCTTCCGGAACTGGAGGTTCCGGCGGCCAGCGCTCCCGCTGCTGAAGGCGACGATTCTGCCGAGACTGAGGCTAGCGAAGCCGCTCTTGCGGCAGGGGACGGCCAGGACAGCGAGGAAGAAGAAGAAGAAGAAGAAGGAGAGGAAGCAACCGTCGAGCGCAAGCGCGGCGACGACGAGCCTGCCAGCTTCCTCGCGATGTACTTCCGCGACATGGCGGAGCTCGACGTATTGCGGCCCGAGCAGGAGTTCGAGACGGCTCGCAACATCGAGCAGATGGAACTGGACCTGTGGCGCACGGTCGTCGGATTCGCGCCCGGTACCGGTTGGATTCTCGACGTTGTCGAGCGCGAGCTCGGCAAGCCGCTGCCCGAGGCAAAGCTGCACCGTGCGGCCGCCGAGCGGGCGCGTCGGAAGTCGTCGATCCAAGCGCGAAGCCGCTTCGAGAAGACTGGGGCGAGCGTCGCCATCAAGCTTCGGCTGCTCGACATCGATCGCATCTTCATCGACGCTTCGCTGGCCGAGATCCAGCGCGTGGGTCGCGCGACGAAAGGGTTGCCGATCGAGGGAACGATTCCGTTCTCGACGTCGACCAAGGCGTTCGCCGACTACGTGCGCATCGTGGGGGCGAAGGCGTTGCGCCTGAAGGCCGCAAAGAACGAGTTCGTCAAAGCGAACCTGCGGCTCGTGGTCTCGATCGCCAGGCGGTTCAACCATGGTCGTCTTCCGCTCGCCGACCTCATCCAGGAAGGCAACATCGGACTCATGAAGGCGGTCGAGCGATACGATTACCATCGCGGTTTCCGGTTCTCGACGTACGCGAGCTGGTGGATTAGACACGCGATCAGCCGCGCTCTGGCCGACAAGGGCCGCGCGGTCCGGCTGCCGGTCCACATGATCGACGCCTACCATCGGATCGCGAAGTCGCAGCGCGAGCTCCAGTCCAAGCTGGAGCGGCCGCCGACCACGCAGGAGATCGCGGCGGCGACTGGGATCGAGGCCGAGAAGCTCGAGAAGATGAAGACCTTTCTTTCGGAGACGCCCGTCTCGCTGGATCGGCCCATCTCGGATGAGGACGGGCGCCGTCTCATCGACGTGCTCGTCGACCCGAACGAGGGACCGGCCGTTCCGGAGCAGATGGCGTCGAGCGAGACGCAGACCGAGATGCTGCGGTTGCTGGCCTCGCTCAAGCCGATCGAGGCCGACATCCTGCGCAAGCGCTTCGGGCTTGTGAACGACAAGGAGCGCACGCTCAAGGAGATTGGGGACGAGTACCGCCTTTCGCGCGAGCGCGTCCGCCAGCTTCAGGAGCAAGCGCTCGGCAAGATGCGGCGCGCGATGGCGAAGCGCGAGAGCGTCTGACCGTCGAGAACATCTGACGGTCGAGTTCAGGACTGTAAGGGTTCCCAAACCCTTACAGTCCTTGACCGATCTGGGCACGAGGGCTATGGTCGGTTTTTCGCACGGAGGCGAACACGATGAAGCGTGTCCTCGGCATCACGATCTCGATTGCGGCCTGGGTTCTGATCGCGGGATGCACCCAAAAGGGTGGGCCCGTTAAAGTGGACTCTATTGAGCCACCGCAGGGAACGACGGCGGGCGGAGATGAGATTTCAATTGTTGGTGGAGGTTTCCAGCCAGGCAAGACACAGGCGGAGGTCAAATTCGGCCGCCGCAAGGCGGAGAGCGTCCAGATTGCGTCCAACAGCAAGATTCGCGTCGTGACGCCGCCGAACGACAAAGGGCCAGTCGACGTGCAGGTGATGTTCGACGACGGCGCCACCTTCAAGATCGCGAATGGCTTTCGTTACGTGGAGCCATCGGCGGGCGAGTCGGCCCGGCGCGCCTTCTTCGGCGGGCAGCAGCCGGCCGGTGCGAAGGACAAGATCGAAGTCGAAAAGAAGCAGTAAGACCGAGGCGCGGGACCTCAAGGAACCGCGCCCGCTGGCCAGCGGCTGCTACCGGAACTCGAGCCGGAAAAGCTGCTGGCCCATCAGCATGTATGAGCCGGTGGGGATCACCCGCTCGCTGCGCAAGCGCAGGAAGGTGCCGTTCGACGAGCCGAGATCGGTGAGGAACACGCGCTCGTCGTGCAGCGAGATGCGCGCGTGCGTCCCCGACACGTAGCCATCCTCGGGAAAGAGGATGTCGCCGCGTTCGCGACCGAGGACGATCGCCTCGCCGAACAGCGGAAACGCCGAGCCATCCACGTCCCGACCGACGATGACGGACAGCCGGCCCCAGAAACCGGGATTCGGCGTTCCCATGACCTCGGTCCCATCTTCGAGGGCCTGTGGAGGCGAAATCACCTCGAAGCGCAGCAGCTCTTGCCCGATGCGGAAGATGTCGCCCGATTCGAGGGGTTCCTCGGCCGCGATCTTCAGAAACACGCCGTTGAGGCTTTGCAGGTCGCGAATCGTGACGCCGTTGGGTCCGATCGACAGCTCGGCGTGGCGCGGCGACAGATACGCGTCAGCATCGAAGAGTGGTGCCTGGCCACGGCCTATCAGGTTGTCGCCGTCGTGGATAGGGTGCGACCCACCTTCGGAGCCGTCGGGCCGAATGAGGATCAGGCGGCCCCGCGGCGCCACGGCCGGGGCCGCAGCCGTCGAGCCTCCCATGAACATCGTACGCGGCTGACCCACGGTGCTCTGGGGGCCCGACATGGCCGCGCCGACCCGGGTTCCGCATGCGCCGCAGAAGGCGAAGCCAGCCTGCACGCTTCGGCCGCAGTTCGGGCAAGCGAACTCGCCGGCCGCGCCCGACGTGGGGCCGCCGAGCGGTCGGGCGGGCGCCGGCGTCGTGTTGGGGTGCATGCCGCCGCCGGTGACTCGCGGGGCCGGCGTCGGTCCGGCCAGCGGGTTTGGCGGCAACTGAAACGGCACAGGGGCCGGCATCTTCGGCGAATCATTCCAAGGAATGCCGCCCTTGGGCTTCGCAGCGCCGCCTGAGTTCCTCAGCTCACCGGCGCTGACGGTGGCAGCCATCGCCGCGGGCATGCCGCCGAGCGGCGCGGGTGGCAGGACCGTTCGCGCGGTCTCGAGCGGTCCATCGTTACCAAGGCCAGCGCTGGGGGAGGGCGCAGGCGCCGGACGGGCAAGCTCGTTTCCGCAGCCGAGACAGAACTTATAGTGGTCCTGATTTTCTTTGCCGCAGCGGTTACAGGTGATCAAATGGACCCCCGGGGGAACCTAACGCAGTTAACACGCCGACGTCGCAGCGTCAACGTATCGAGTGCCCGGTCGAGCTGCCCATCCCTCCGTCGGATCAGGTGATTTCCACGCGCAGGAGCTGCTGACCAACGAAGACGTGGTCGCCCTGGTCCAGCGCGATTTCGTCGTTGATGCGAACGAACGTACCGTTCTTCGACCCGAGATCGGACAGCGTCACCTGGCCTTCGGGACTGATCGCGATCTGGGCGTGGCGTCCTGAAATGAATGGGTCATCCAGGAAGTTGACGTCGTTGCCCTCGCGCCCGATGGAGATGGTGTCGCTGCGCGAACGATAGATCATGCCGATCTCGCCACCGCGCAGGCGCTGGATCAGCTTCATCTTCGATGGTCGCTTGGGGCTTGCGTAGAAGTATGTCCCTTCCGCGTCGGGCTGAGGGCCGAGGTCGGGCGGCGAAGGTTCGACCTGGAGCAACTGCTCGCCGATCAGGAAGAGCGCTCCCGGGCCCAGGATGACCGGCGCCTTGATGCGGATGAAGACGCCGTTGACGGACCCTTCGTCGATCACGTGGAGGCGGCCGTCGCGATAGAGGAAGTTCGCGTGGCGCGGCGACAGCAGCGGGTCGTCCGGAAACATGATCGCGCCTTCCGTGCGACCCGCGAGGTGTTCTGTCGCGTTGAGGAGGTACGTCACGCCGTCCAGTCCCTCGCCTTTGATGACAGTCAGCTTCGCTTTTCCGGCCGGTTGGCTGGCGCCGAAGAACATCGTCTTAGCGGGACCGCCACCCGGAGCTGGAAGATCGATCTTCGCGCCGCAGCTTCCGCAGAACCGGTTGTCGATGGGAATCTCGGCGCCACAGTTCGGGCAGTTTTTGACGGCCATGGGCGCAGCATACTCGATGTCCGGCCGGTCGGGTAAATGCCCGCCGGTCGGACCGACGCTCGCTCAGAACGGTTTTCTGGCGAGCGCCTCGACGGCGGCGGCACGAACGACGGCGTGCTTGTCGGCGCGCGTGCGCTCGAGCAGCGCTACGCCCGCCGGCCCCAGCCCGGCCAGCGCGTCCACGGCGGCGATGCGCCGCCGCCAGGATTCGTCGCCGAGCAGCGGCGCGAGCGCGGCCGCGATCGCAGGTGCCTGGGCCGGCCGGGTGCTACCGACGCGCGCCGCCGAGAACGCCGCCGCGCCGGCCATCACGGGTGACCCATCGAAGGCTGCGGCTGCGATGCGCGCCGGCGTCACGCGCTCGTCGCCGAGCTTCGCCAGCACGCGCAGCGCCGTCGCCCGCGACTCCGCATCGCTGTCGTCGAGCAGCGCTGCCAGCTTGTCGGCGATCGGCTGCACCACCTCGCGGGCGGCGGCCGCCGTCTCGGCGTTCATCGCGACGTCCGCGTCCGGCGTGAGCGCCCCCAGCGCTGGCGTATCCGGTCGACTGTCGAGCGCGGTCAGGGCCTCGCGGCGCGCGTCGCCGCCGCGCGCCAGCGCATCGGCCAGCAGGTCCTGGAGCTCGCGCGTGTGCGCGCGCCAGAGCGCCGTCAACTCCGCTGGCACCGGCGCAGACGGGAGAGTCAGCAGAGCGTCGACGTCAACGAGCGATCCCGTCAGGCGGCGCGCTTCGTCGGGCGGCACGGCCGCCGCATGCCACGCCGCCAGCGCTTCCACGGCAACGCCCGCGTCCGGCAGCGCGAAGCGGTGGGGAAGCAGCGCGCGCGCGAGCAGCGGGAACAGCCCCCGCGGGTCACGCGACCAGGCGAGCGCCATCGCGGCGGCCTGGGCGATCTCGGGATCGCCGGAGTCGAGGAGCTCGATGAGCGCCGGCGACACGCTGCCGCGGACCGCAGCGCTGTGTGCGGCCGCATGTCCGAGCCCGATGATCGCCGCACGGCGCGTCTCCTCCGGTCGCCGCGCGTCTGCCGCGAGCGCGAACAGCGGCTGCAACGCCCCAGCGGTCGGGTGCCGGCCGAGGCCGAGGCAGGCGGCCGCCACGACGTCGGCCTGCCGATCATCGAGGGCCTTCAATAGCTCGGGCGCCGCGGTCGCGTCGGACAGACGACCGAGACCCCAGATCGCGAGGGCGCGATGACGATGATCGTTGTTCACGGGTGCGAATCGCGCGAACGCAGGGCGCCCCCGGGGATCCCCGAGGCGCGCGAGCGCGGCAAGGGCCGCCAGTTGCACCTCCGTTCCCGCCGCCGCGTTCGAGATTGATCGGGCCATGCGCAGCGCCGTCAGTTCCGGCTCGACGCCAGCGGTGGAGGACGCGCGCGCCGTTCGCAACGCCGTCACCACGTCTTCTTTTTCGCGGATCGCCAGCCGCACCAGCGCGGGCGCTGCATCGCCGTTTCCGAGCATGCCGATCAATTCCACCACCGCCCGGTCCGGCGGTTGATCGGCCTCGCTGACGATTTCCAGCAGCGGACGCAGGACGCGCCGCCCGAGCGCGCCCCGCGCGTCGTCCG
>DATMZL010000243.1:0-7612 GCA_035607075.1 Polyangia bacterium | reverse complement strand
CGCCCGCGGTTGCGAATCGCCGCCGCGGCGCGCAGCAGGCGCGGATCGAGCGGACCGTCGACGTCGGCCCACCAGGCGTGCAAGTCGCGCGCGCGTCGCAGGCCGTAGCCTTCCAGCAAATCGGCGTAGTAGGGCGGGTTGTACGCCAGCTGAACGGTCGGCGGCGCATCGAAGCCGTCGACAAGCAGGGCATACTCCTCGTTCTGCGAATGCGTGAACGGGCCGCGCATCACCGCCATGCCGCGCTCACGCAGCCAGCCGGCTGCCGCTTTCAACAGCGCGTCCGACGCCGCCCGATCGTTCTCGCATTCGTAGGCGCCGAAGAAGCCGGTGCGCGCCTCGTGCAGCGCCGCGTACGAATGGTTCACGACAGCCTCGATTCGTCCCACCACACGTCCCCCGCGGCGGGCCACGAAGAACGCCGCGTCCGCGTGGGCGAAGAACGGATGGCGCGCCTTGCTGAAGAGATCGCGCCGCTCGCGCCGCAGCGGCGCTACGAAACGGGCGTCGCCGCGATACAGCCGGTAGGGCAGGCCGACGAACTCGCGATGAGCGCGCCCGGATTCCGCCGCGACGATGTCGACCGCGGCGCTCACAGGCCGTACCTCGCCCGCTCCGCGACGAGCCGCCGTCCCTGGTAGCGGGCGAGCGTCAGGATGGAGAGCATCGGGTTCGCGCCGCACGACGCGGGAAACGACGACGAATCGCACACGATCAGGTTGCGGACCTGGTGCGACTCGCAGCGGGCGTCGACGACCGACGTCGCCGGATCGGCGCCCATCTTGGCGGTTCCCTGGCAGTGCGAGGATCCGAGCACCGTCGCGCTGTCGAAGCGCAGCTGGCGGCAGAGCGCGGCCTGCGAGCGATCGGTGAACCATGGCGTGTCCAGCGGCGGCAGCGGCTCCTCCGACGGCAGCAGCACCTCGCGCGCGCCGGCCGCGAACATCACCTGCACGGCCTTCTCGGCGGCGAGCGCCAGCCGGTCCCGATCCCCCGCTGACAGCCGGTAGAAGATGCGCGCCCGACCGGCGGCGCGATCCCAGACGACGCGGTTCTCCGCCGTGACCGAATCGAGCAGCATCGCGCCGAATGTCCCGAGGCGGCGCGCGTTCCGCATCAGCTCGAAGTGCTCGACGCCGAAGCCCGGCAGCGTCGCCGCCCCGGCGCCCAGCGGCGCGAACAGGCACTGCAAATAGAAGCCGTGCGCAGCGACGAAGTGGTCGCTGTACATCGTTCCCTCGATCCCTGTGTGCGCGGCGACGTCGTGGTCGAAGACGCCGATGATCCCCAGGCTGGGATGCAGGACCAGCCCGCGTCCGATCGTGTCGTGTGGATCGGGGTGCCCCGAACGCTGGAGCAGCGCCGGCGATTCGATCGCGCCCGCCGACACGATCACCAGCCGGGCGCGGAAGCGGACCGGACCTTCGGGCAGCGCGTTCTGGCGCGAGCCTTCGCGGGTCGGGAGGACGCGCCCGCGCGCGCCGACCGCGCGGCGCGCATCCCCGTCGCCGGCGAAGTCGATCGCATCGATCGCGCAGTGATGGACCAGCGTGACCCCGCGCGCGACGGCGTCGCGGAGGTAGGTGACCATCGTTCCCTGCTTGGCGTCGGTCGAGCAGCCGGCGAAGCAGTACCCGCAGCCGGTGCAGTCGCGCATGTTCAGCTCGAACTTCCGCACGCCGATCCCGGACGCGCGGCAGCCGCCCGCGAACAGGCGGTTGTTCTCGTTGACTTCGTCGTCGGAGGGCTCGTGCACGTTGAGGCGCGCGCGCACCTCCCCGAGGCAGTCGGCCATGTTCAGGCCGGGGACGCCGTGATCGGACGCCGTGCGATCGAACGAAAAGCCGTCGAGGCCGCGCGCGCGTCGCCAGCTCTCCCACACCGACGGGACGGGGTCGAGGCAGAGCGCGACGTTGACTGTCGTCCCGCCGCCGACGCACTCGCCGCCGCGCACGGCGATCGCGCCGTCATCGGTGGTGCGCGTGCCGCCGCCCGCGTACAGCCGTTGCACCATCTGCCATTCGCGCTGGGTCATCGCCTCGCGGCCGAAGTGACCGCCGCGCTCGACCAGGACGATGCGCAGGTCGGTCTGCTCCGCCAGCGTCGCCGCCAGGACGGACCCCGCAGCGCCCGAGCCGATGATCAAGACGTCGCAGTCGATCGTCACGCCGGGCCCTCGTGTCCGACCGCGTGCTGCAGCTCGGGCAGCGAGTAGGCCGCAATCAGGACCATCGACTTCATGCCCGCGTAGAAGCGACGCTGCGCGGGCGCAGCGCCGCGTGCGCACTGCCGGAGGGCGGCGCGCCGTTCGGCGAGCGGCGCCGCCGCGAAGGGGGTGCCATCGGCCGCGGCCGCGAACGCCTGATCGAAGGCGATCAGGCCGGCGCGCAGCGGCGCGCCGTCGTCGCCGGCGATCGGAAAGTATTCGAGCAGGCGCCGCTCGACCGCGTCGATGCCGATGGCAGGGAAAGCCGGATGGTCGAACGCGAGAATGGCCTCGATCAGCGCGCGCAGGACGGGGCGCCAAACGCTGTCGTCGTCGCCGCCCGTGAGCAGCGCCGCCGCGAGCTCGCCGGCGTGCGAATCGTGCAAGGCGTGGCCGCCGTCGCCGACGCGCACGACGGTCAGGCCGCGCAGCGGCGCCAGGCCCGCCAGCTCGCGCGTGTCGAGCAGGCGGTCGCGCTCGCCGTACCAGAGCTCGACGGGAACGCGCAGCTCCGCGAGCAGCGGGCGGCCGTCCGGGAGCGCGTCGATCAGATCGACCGTCTCGCCGCGCATCCGCGCGACGTCCGCGATCAGAGGGATCGTCTGGCGCGCCCACACAACAGACGCGCCCGCCGCCGCCAGGCTGAACAGCGCCGCCCACACGCCCGTCACCAGCGACAGGGGCGGGCGATGCAGCGCGCGCAGCAGGCGCGGGAAGCGCGCGAGCAGGCGACCCTCGACGCTGCGTCCGATGAGGCCGCGGTGAAGGTACGGCGCCAGCAGGATCGCGCGGCTGAACAGCGCCGGCGCCGTCGCCACCGCCTCGAGCAGCACGCGCGCTCCGTACGAGGTCCCCACCGCCACGCACGGCTCGCCCGCGCGCCGGGCCACCGCCAGCACGGCCTCGACCTGGTGCGCGAACGTCAGCGGCGGCGCGCGCAGCGTCGATCGTCCGAACCCGAACAGGTCGGGGGCGAACATGCGGAAACGCGCGCGCAACGCGGGCGCGGTCAGCAGCGGCCAGAACACGCGCGCGGAGGCCGGCCAGCCGTGTACGAACAGCAGCGGCTCGCGCCCGTCGCCGGCGACCAGCACGCGCGCGCGCCCGGCACCGGGAACGTCCTCGAACAGCGACGCTATGCCGTCCACGTTTGCCAGCGTAAAGGCTGTGCTGCGCGCAACCGAGGGACCGCCGTCACCATACCGGCGGCGAAGCGGTGAATCAATCGTGGCAACGCTGTGAGCTAGCCGCCCCCGCGCGAAGCGCGGGATCGCGGCTACCTGAAAGAACAATAGTCGCACACCGCGCCTGCGGCGCGGAGCGATTACCGACGCCGCGGCGCGCGGCCGCGCTTCTTCGCCTTCGGGCGCGCCTTGGCCTTTGGGCGTTTCTTCGCTGACGGGCGCTTCTTCGCTGGCGGACGCTTCTTTGCAGTCGGGCGCTTCTTTGTCGACGGGCGTTTCTTCGCCGAGCGGGTCGTCGGTTTCGCACGCTTCTTCGGGCGCGGCGTCGGCGGTGGCAGCACCTCATCCAGGACGAGGCCGCCTTCCCAGAGCTTCGCGAAGTCGACCTCGGCGAACTCCGTCGGCGAGATACTCCAGCGGTCCGCCAGATCCATGACGGCGTCCTCGCGCACGAACCGCCAGCCGCTCTCGTCGCGCGCGAGGTGAGGCTCCTCCTCCCTTGCCATGTCGCCCCACTCGAATTCGCGTTCAGCTGTCTCGAGGCAGGACCAGTAGAACCGTGCGAGGACGCCGCCGTCGGCCCGCGCCCAGCCGTTGAGATTCACGCCCCGGTGCGTGGTGAAGTAGCGCGCCGAACCGAAGCGCGCGCTGACGCTCTCCAGCAGACCCTTCACCTCCTCGAACAACGCCTTCCCGCTGTTCTCGCGCGTGAGCCCGCCGCCGACGACGAAAACCCATCCCCGCAAAGGCGCGCTGACCTCGACGGCGCCCAGCCCGCGCGTCGCCAGCAGCTCGGCGACTTCGGCGTTGTTCTCGGCGGTGACCGCCAGCCACGTGCTCTTGTACGCGAAGATTCGGGGCGGCCCTTCGTAGGGTCGGATGGTCGGCATGGCGCCAGCGTACACCGCCGCAGCGTCGCCTTGACAGCGCGTCGCCGCGGACCGACGCTTGCGGCCCGGGAGATGGAGGCGATGCGATGACGCGTTCCCTGACGGTCGCAGTGGTTGCTTCGTTGCTGTTACTGATGCATGCGCAACCCGCGGCGGCTGCGGACTCGCCGGTCGGGTCGTGGGTCAAGAAGACCGAAGCGGGCAAGCCCGCCATGACGCTCGAGATCGAGCAGTGGAGCCCGGGCAAGGCGAAGCTCACCTGGCATATCCCGAAAGCCAACATGGAGCTGACGCTGGTGACGGCGCTGGACGGAAGCTTCGCGCCGCTGCTGATGGGCGGGAAGCCTTCGGGCGAGACGATGTCGATCAAGATCGTCGACAAGCTTCACACGGCGACAATCGTGAAGATGAACAGCAAGCCATTCGGCACGTCGAAGGCGACGTTCTCGCCCGACTACAAGACGATGACCGTCGAGAACGACTTCGCCGAGTCGCTCGGCGGCAACACCGCCGGCAAGACGACCGAGGTCTGGACCCGCAAGTAGCGCGCTCGACGCTAATCCGCGGTCGGAGGCGGCGGCGGTGGTGGCGGCGGCGGCGGGGCGGGCGGCTGCGTGACTGGCGGAGGCGGCATGTTTGGGGCCCCGGGGGGCGGCACCGGCGGGGGCGTCGGCATCTGGTTGTCGGGCAGCGGGCAGGCCGACAGCTCGAAGATCAGGAACTCCCACGCCTTCTCCTGCGGCGTCAGCGCGGCCGTCCCGCACTGCGACGGGAACGGGCCGCCGTTGCCGCCGCTGACGACGTGGATGCCGGTGTTGACGAAGCGCCCGCACTGCTCGGTCGGCATCGACGCGCGCTCGACCGGCATCGGCACGCTGAAGTAGGGGATGCCGCCGTTCGTTGTGATCCAGCTCTGGCTGTTGTAGCCGGGATACAGCGACATTGCCGGACCTTCCACGCCCGTCATGCTGATTGTTCCCCGCGTCGGCGACGCACCGACGGTCACGAGCCAGTCGGCGAACGCCATGCCCTTCGCGAAGCTCGTATTGATCGCGTAAGGCGCATCCGGGTTGCCGTCCCACTCCGCCAGCAGCGGCCAGGGCGTGGGCTGGAAGTTCTTCGCGTCGGTCGTGCCGGGGACGCCGCGAAAGTAACCGAACGAGAAGTGCGACGCGAACACCCGCCCACCCGCATCGACGAAGTTCTTCACGATCTGCTTCTCGCTGAGCGGCTGCGCGCGCGAGCGCGCGCTCTCGCCGTGGCAGGAGATCACCATCATGTCGTACTTGTTCAGCACGGTCTGGTTGAACAGCGTCGACACGAGCGGGAACGCCGTGCCCGAGTCGTAGCCGGTGCCGCCCCCGGTCTCGTAGTAGATGTTGATCCGGCCGTTTCCGTCGGGGTTGGTGAACTCCGAGTCGGAGATGCCGATCCGCCGCATCAGGCACTCGAGGCTGTCCGCCTTCCCGCGCGTCATCGCGATCTTCGGGAGGTGCCCTTCGCTCTGATTCTTCGGCAGCCGGAACGTCTCCGTTCCGCTGAACACGTTGTCCTGGCAGGCCTTCACCATCGGCAGCGTTACCTGCCGGCGCCACTTCCCGGTCTGGATGACGACGGGGATGTTCGTGCCGACCGGGACGTCCGGCATCGTGAAGTTCCCCGCCGCATCGGTGAGCGCGCTGGCGACCGGCTGGCCCGACGCGCTGGTGCCGCACTTGTCGCAGGTGACGCCCTCGACAATCGCATCGAGCGGCGCGTTCGGCACGTAGACCATCACGTTGTAGAGGGGCAGCTTGCCGCCCGGGTCGTAGACGGTGCCCTTGACCGTCGTCTTGGGCATACCGGTGCACTTGTTGATCTGGCAGGCGAGCCCCGTGCAGGGGCCGCCCGTGCCGGGCATGCCGGGGCAGACGCCGGTCTGCGCGCCGGTGCCGCACGCCGCGCCGCCTGGGCAGGACGGGCAGTCGAGCACGCCGCCGCAGGCGTTGCCGATGCGCCCGCAGTACTGGCCGCCGCCCATCGGGTTGCACGTGATCGGCGTGCAGTTCGTCGGCGCGCAAACGTTAGGAACGCCCCCGCCTCCGCACGTCGATCCGGCGGCGCAGTCGACGCAGGTGAGCGTGCCGCCGCAGCCGTCCCCGATCGTGCCGCAGTAGCGCGTCGTGCCCATGGTGCAGGACAGCGGCACGCAGCCCGCCTTCACGCAGACGCCGGCGGTGCAGGCCTCGCCGGTCGCGCAGGCACCGCAATCCAGCTTCATGCCGCAGCCGTCACCGACGATGCCGCAGTACTTCGCCGCGCCGCCGCCGGGCGTGCAGGTGATCCGCTGGCAGCTCGGGCCGCCGACGCAGAGGCCGGCGTTGCACACGCTGTCGCCGCCGCACATGCCGCACTCGAGCGAGCCGCCCTTGCAGCCGTTGCCGATCTTGCCGCAGTACTGCCCGCCCGCGGGCATGCAGCTGACCAGGGGCGTGCACGCGGCGTCGCTGCTGCCGGCGTCCGTGGCGATCACGACCGTACCGCCGGTGCCGGCCCGACCCATCGTGCCGCTCTGGCCGGCCAGCGCGCCCGTGCCCGCCGCGCCCGAAGTGGCGCCGCCGGTGCCCGTCAGCGCGCCGGGCATCACCTTCGCGCAGCCCAGCGATGCCGCCACCAAAGCCCCGAGCAGACTGGGTCCGAGCAGGCGGATCGGCACGCTCGTTGGGTTGTCGGCCGGCGGCCAAACGGCTCGCCTGGAAGCCTTTCCGGTCCGCCGGCGCGACCCTGGCCCTCAGCGCATCGCGAGGCGGGCGACGACC
The DNA here is from genome assembly GCA_035607075.1 of Polyangia bacterium. Lineage (GTDB taxonomy): Bacteria > Myxococcota_A > Polyangia > Fen-1088 > Fen-1088 > JADGRB01. Next base: position 534 of record DATMZL010000243.1, on the reverse strand, counting down.
ATGCCGGCGGCGGCGGCGGCGCACGCCAGGCCGACAGCGACCGGGTGGCGCGTGATGAACCGCGACGCGCGCAGCGCCGGCGAGTACCGGCGAGCGGCGACGAGCTGGCCGCTCGCGAACCGTTTCAGATCCTCGGCCAGCTCGAACGCGGACGGGTAGCGTCGATCCAGGTCGATGGCGATCGCCTTCGCCACGATCGCCAGCAGATCCGACGGCAGTCGCGGTTCGAGGATATCGAGGGGAATCAGCTTCCCGGTCGCCGCCGGGGCACGGCCGGACGCGTTCGTCGACGCCGGCTGCGGCGCCGTCCCCGACAGCACGAAGTAGAGGATCGCACCCAGCGAGTACACGTCTGACCGCAGGTCAACGGGCGTTCCGGCGGCCTGCTCGGGCGACATGTACGACGGCGTTCCGACGACCGCGCCGACGGCGGTGTCGCCGGCACGCACCGGTTGCAGTCCCGTGATCGAGCCGGTGTCGCGGTCGGCCACGTCTTTCGTGCGCAGATCCTTCGCCAGGCCCCAGTCGACGACG
>DATMZL010001131.1:0-5359 GCA_035607075.1 Polyangia bacterium | reverse complement strand
GCGGATGGTCTTCGCGACGCCCGAACCGTTGTCCGCGACCTCGATGATCGCGAAGCGCGGGTTCTCGGCGAGCACGCGCGCGCGCACCTGCACGACCGGTTGCGCGACGCCGGCGATCGCATCCAGCGCGTTCGCGAGCAGGTTGATCAGGATCTGCTCGAGCGCGTGCGGCGTGATCACCAGCGGCGGGACGTCGGGCGCGATCTGGGTCCGCAGCGTCGCGCCCGCCTTGCGCAGACGGAAATCGAGCAACGACGTCACGCGCACCAGCACGTTCCCGATCTCCGATCGCCGGTGAGCGTCCTGCGTCGCGGGAACGGAGAGCAGGCGCAGGTTGGACACCAGCGACGTCAAGCGCTCCGACTGCTCGACGATGTGGCGGGCGAAGTCGAGCACCTCGTCCAGCTCGACGCGATCCTTCTCGAGCAGCAGCTGCGCCAGGCCCTTGATCGCGAACAGCGGCTGGCGCAGCTCGTGAATTTGCTGCGCGGCGAAGCGGCCGAACTCGGCGAGGCGTCCGGCCGCGGCCAGCAGATCGCGCAGCCGGGCCACGGTCTCGGCCGTATCGACGGCGGCTTCGGGCGGGACGGGGCCCTTCGGTGCTTGCATCGTCACTTGTCGCCCTGCTTCTTCCACAGATCGGTCGCCTCGGGCGTCAGCGCGGGCGGAGGGGGCGGGCGGCGCGTGAGCGTCGTGGTCGCCTGCTTCGTGTGTCCGACGAGATCCTCGGCTTCCACCTCGATCGGCGTCTTGCCGACGCCCACCGGAACGGTGACCGAGAACTGTCCGTTGGCGCCGACGGTCGCCGTCTCGAGGCCGCTGGGGGCGCGCACTGTCACGACCGACGACGGCGTGGCGCGCCCTTTGATCTCCGCGTGCTCGCCCCGGCGATCGACGGTCGGCCAGGCGACGTTGAGGAAGACGTCCTCCGAGATGTGTTCGGGATCTTCGGGCGGCCCGCCGTTCTGGCTGGACGACGCGGTGCCGGCAGGCAGCGAGATGGTCTTGCCGCCGGCGGCGAAGCGCGTCTTTCCCGAGATCGTCGCCACCGCGACGCGCCCGTTCTCGTCGGCCAGCACCACGAAGCGCGCCGGACCTTCGCTGGTGGTCTGCGTATCGCGGGCGTGGATCGACAGCGCGCCGGTGTTGCCGACGCGCGCCAGCACCTTGCCGCGACGGAGATCGACGCTGGCGCCGGCTTGCCGCGATCCCGGCGCGGCGCCGGGCGCGTTCGCGGCGGCCGCGTTGGGCGCGGCCCCGTCGGCTGCCGCGGTGGGGCCGCCCGCGGTCCACGCGTCGAGCCGGATCTCGACGCCGGCGCGCAGCTCGATCTCGGTGCCGGCGCCCAGGCGCAGCACCGCGCCCGAAGCCGCCGAGGTGCGAACGATGTCGGACCGCGTGAGCTTGTCGCCCTGTCGGATCGGGGCCCAGCCGTCGCCTCGCTGCGCCTCCACCTTGCCGGTCGCCGACATCACCTCGACGTCGTCGCCGGGGAGGGGCGGCGCGGTGGGCGCCGCGACGGCGCTCTGCTGATCGCCGCTTCGTACGCCCGTTTCGGGGCTCTCGAACAGCCGGCGCGAGACGCGCGTCGCCACCACCACGATCGCGATCGCGCTCAGCGCGACGACCACGGTGCCGATGTTGCCGCGCCGGGTGCTCATGCCCGGTGCGCCTTTCCTGCGTCGCCGGGGAACGTCAGCACGAACTTGGTGCCGGCGCCCTGCGTGCTCTCGACCTGAATCGTTCCCCCGTTGTCCTCGACGATGCGGTGTACGAACGACAGGCCCAGCCCGGAGCCGGCGCGGTCGCTGGACTTGGTGGTGAAGAACGGATCGAAGATGCGGGGCAGGTTCTCGCTGCTGATGCCTCCGCCGGTGTCGGCGACGGTCACGCGCACCAGCCTGTTCTCCACACCCTTGATCTCCAGCGTCAGCTTCCCGCCGCGCTGACCCACCATCGCCGCCCGGGCGTTTTGAATCAGCTGGATGAAGGCTTCCTCCAGCTGCGTCGCGCTGGCGCGCACCGGCGGCGCCGGCTCGTACTTGCGGATCACCTCGATGCCCGCGCCTGAAAGCTCGCTCGGGCCGCACAGCTCGATCGCGTCGTCGAGCGCGCGCGACAGCTCGACGACGGTCGTATCGGTGCCGCTCTGGCGCTGGGCCAGGCGCAACATGTTGTGGACGATCTTGCGAATGCGCAGCGCCTCGCGCTCGAGATCCTGCAACAACGGGATCGCCGGGTGACCGCCGGGCATGTCGGCTAGCAGCAGCTGGACGATGCCCAGCGCGCCGGTCAGCGGGTTGTTGATCTCGTGGGCGACGCCCGCCCCCAGCTCGCCCAGCGCCGACAGCGAACGGGATCGCAGCAGCAGGTCCTGCGCCTGGCGAAGCTCGCCGGTCTTCTCCTCGACGCGTTTTTCCAGCGTTTGGTTCCAGGCCATGATCTCGTTGGTCTGCTGCGTGATCTTCTTTCGCGCGGCGTCCAGCGCGCTGGCCATCTGGTTGAAGGACGTCGCCAGGCTGGCGAGCTCGTCGCGGCCGTCCTGGGCGATGCGTGTCTCCAGGTTTCCGGCGGCGATCTGTTTCGAGCCGGCAGCCAGCACCGCGACGCGGTCCGAGACACGGCGGGCGAACAGGAACGCCCCGAGCGAGCCCACGAGGATCGCCGCGAGCATCCACACCAGCGTCGCCCCCGCGATCTTGTCGACGGGCTTCAGCGCATCGCTGACCGTCCGATCGACGACGGCGCCCAGTCCCCAGGGGGTGACGGGCGCGTACGCCCCGATCAGATGCCGGTTGCCGTTGACGTACTCGGCGACGGTCTCGGCGGGCGGCAGCTCGCCCTCGCGCGCGCCTGGCAGGCGCTGCGGCTCCAGCTTGTCGACACGCGGCATGGACCCGGCCGCGAACAGGCGGCCCCGGCCGTCGAGCAGCTTGACGTCGATGTCGGGCGTCGACAGCGACGCGACGTAATTCGCGAGGCGCTTCAGCGACACCTCGGCTGCGAGGATGCGCTTGCCGCCGCCATAGCTGGGATCGAACGCCACCGCGAGCACCACGTGGGGCAGGCGCAGCGGCCCGCCGAGGAAGATCGGCCCGATGCCCTGGCCCGACGACAGCGCCGCGCCGAGCGGCGCCATCAGCCCGACGCCCTCGACGTCGGTCGGGCGCATCGGCTCGTGGCTCTTCAGCGAGTCGTAGCGGCCCGGATCCTCGAGCGACGCGGGCTTCCCGATCAGCGCGCCGTGCTCGTCGAACATCGCCACCGCGCAGAAGTCGTCGTTCTGGTGGTACACGAGCCACAGCACCTGGTTCAGCGCCTGCGGCGACGGAGGTTCGTTCTGCGCCGAGCGCGTGAGGTCCAGGATGCGCGCGTCCACGCGGAGCATCGACAGCATGTTGTCGACGTGGCTGGCGGCGTAGCCGGCCACCTGCTTCGCGACAGTCAGCTCGTTCTGCTCGAGCGCGCCGCGCAGCGCGCGCTGCCCGATGCTGAGCGACTGGTAACCGGCGAGCGCGACGGGCAGCGCCGAGACCGCGAGCGCGAGCAGCGTGAGCTTGGCGCGCAGCCTCACGGGGAACCACCCCCGCTACAAGACGTCGGAACGCCGCCGTCGGGCGAATCGTCGTAGGTGAACGGGATGGGCGCGGTGCTGGCGCCCCCGATCAGATCATCCGCCACGATGGTCGCGGTCCCGACGCCGGCATCCGAAGCCGGGACGATGCCATCGATCCGATTCGGCCCCATGGGCGTCTGACAGAGGAGCTTGGCGCCGCCGATCTTGATCGTGGTCTTGAGACCCCGGAAGTAGTTCCCGACGATCGAGATCGGGGTGCCGCCCGCCACCGGACCGCTCAGCGGGCTGACGAGCCGGATGATGGGCGCGGCGACGAAATCGAAGAACATCGTCTCCTTGCTCACCGCGCCACCGCTCGCGACCTGCAGCGTTACGGAGCCCGGATCGTGGCTGGGCGTCACCACGTGGATCTCCGTGGCGCTGATCCAGGTCGCGTGAACGGACTGGTTGCCGAACAGGACGTCGGTGCCGTCGACGAAATCCGTTCCTTGCACGACGACCTCGGTGCCGCCGTTGGCGGGTCCGACGGTCGGCACGACGCCGGTCAGCGACGGACGCGGCGCCAGCCGAAGGACGATAGGGGGGGCGTCTGCCGCGTTTCCGACGCTGTCGATCGCGATGGGCGTGATGACGATGTGGTCGTCCTCGGTCGTGGGCGCGGGCGCAACGAACTCGCCGTGGCAGGTGAGCTTGTGCGTGCGGGCCGGGACATTGCAGGCGATGTCCGCGATCGGCAGCATCGCCGCCGTCGTGATCGACGCGCCCAGCGTCGCGAGCACGCCGTCGCCGTCGTCGGATGTCAGCGTGACGGCTACCGTTGTCCCGACGCCGATCAGCGTGTCGGATGCGGGCTCGTCGATCGTGACGACCGGCGCTTCCGCGTCGGCACCCAGCGAGACGAAGCCGCCGTCCAGCTGCATGCGGCGGCCGCGGGGATCCTTCACCACGACGTCGTAGCGTCCCGCGGGCACACCCGCGGGAACCGTCGCGGTCAGCGCCGTCGGCGATTGCCACGCGACGCCGTCGAGCGGAATCGCCGCCGTGGCGGGGCCGTCGACAGGCTGGAGCACGGAAGAGAAGGTGGCGACCTCCGTCGCAGCGGAGGCCGCCTTCGTGTCGAAGTCATATGTCGGCCGGAACAAGCCGCCCTGGATCTGGGCGATGAAAGCGGCGTCGTTGAAGGCGGTGGCGGGGTCGATGGCTGTGACCTTGCTGTCGCGTTCGGTGCTGGCGGCGCAGCCGCAGACGAACCCGATCAGCGACGCCGTCGCGGCGGCGGACCTCCTTCGGGTCATCGCCGCGATTCTAGACCAGTTTTCCGCCGTTCAAGGGCCGTCTTTGCTGGGTATTTCTAAAGAAATAGCCGCGCACTCGCGCTTCGCGCGAGAGCGGCTAGTCGAAAAAAGCTTCGGTCCTAATCTGGGTCTTGCGATTCACGCCGCGCGAAATCAGCTCACGTTTCAGCTCGGTAATCATCGCGCCGTTCCCGACCAGGTAGAACGTGGGCTTAACGAAGCGCGGCAGCCGGTCCAGGACGGCCGCCGTGATGCGGCCCCGGGCCCCGCTCCAGTCGGGGGCCGGCGCGCTCAGATGAATCGCCAGCTCGGCCCCGGCGGCGGCGGCCAGCGCCTCGATCTCGGCGCGGGCGAAGATGTCGGCCGCCTGGCGCAGGCCCCAGAAGACCGTGACCGGGCGCCGTTCCGGGGGCGGCAGCGCCGCGAGCTCGCCTAGCATGGGCAGGACGGCGGCGATGCCGGTCCCGGTCGCTGCGAACACGATGTC
>DATMZL010001325.1:0-6149 GCA_035607075.1 Polyangia bacterium | reverse complement strand
CCGGCAGCGTCTCGGGTGGCGGCGGGGGACTGAGCGTCGGCTTGCCATCGGCAACTGCACGCCGCCCACCGTCGGCCCCGGCGTCGCGGGCGTGGCGGGCACCTGCTTGCCCATCTGAATCAGGGCATGGATGTGGTCGAGCGCCGGATTGGGCTGGTACTTGCCGCCGATGAGATTGTCGAGAAAGCCCTTTTTGCGGGGCGTGGTCGAATCGACCAGGCCCGAGATGGCGGCGCGGGACAACTCGGGATCGTCCGAGGCGGCGAGCATCGACAGGACTTTGTTCTCCGACTCGAATTTCTTGTCGGCCTCGTCCTGCGCCTGCTTGCGGGAGGCGGCGGTCGACTCGGCAAACCCGCCCAAGAGGCCCGAGAGAAACGATCCGGCCATCCGTTACCCTCCGGGGTAGTAGTTGCCGTCCGACGGGTAGTAGTAGGGAAATCCCGGCCCGCTCGTCTTGCCCGCGTTCCGCTCACGATACGCGGTGATGAAGTCGCCGATCACCTTGCTCAGATTGCTCCCGAGTTGGTACTGCTGCTGGTCGTTGTACCGCTGGCTGACCAACGCCGAGTCATAGAGGCCCCCGGCCGACTGCGTGGCGCTGATGCCACTCCCCGTCGCCGACTGCCCCATGCCGGTGAGCGCGGTGGCCGCCTCGGACCGCGCCGCGATCGGCAACCCGCCAATCTGCGCCGCCTTCTGTCGATTGAGGTCCGCCGCCGCTTCATCCCGTCCCGCGCCCGGCGCCATCCGCGTCAGGTTCCGCTCGGCCCCTTTGTACGTTTCCCCGATGTGTTCGACCGTCGGGGCCAAGGCTTGGGTCACCGCCTGCCGGTTGCCGCCCAAGAGCGCCCCGTAGTACCCGGCCGTCTTCTGGAGCTGCGGGAAGCCGAAGTTGAACAGTTGCTGCCCGCGCGCCCCTTGCTGCTGCGCGAGCGCGGTGAGCGGGGCTTGGGCCGAGGCCGCTTTGTGGGCCGAGTAAGCGGACCCGGCCGCGCCAATCCCGGCCGCAATCAACGGGACCGCAATCGCCATCTCAGGCCCCTCCCAACACGATCTGATAGAGCGTGCCAGGCACGGGGACAAATCCCGCGTGCTCGGCCAACGCCATCACCGCCGGGTCTTCGATGCGCGTGGTCGCCGCTGGCACGCCGTCATCGAGCAAGGTCTTCATCATGCCAAAGAGCAGATGCTTGCCCGCCATCGGATGGCCCGGGACGACATTCAGCCCTTCGAGCATCACGAGGTTCATGACCACCCAACTGGCGACGATGTTCCGGCCTTCGTCTTCCACGACGACCAATCGCTTGTACTCGCCCGGGTCGAGCCCGCCTGGCGGGTAGGGGAGTTCGTAGCGGCGCAGGGTCCATTCCTCGAGCGAGAGCACGCGCGTGGTGTACTTGGCCGTCGGGGCGGCGTCCATCGTGGGGGACAGTTTACGCGCCATCCCGCTAGTCCGCAATCCCGCCATCGGGCGTCTCGATGACTCCAGGGCCGAAGGTCGCCAAGACCATCGTCGAGAACATCACCACATCGAAGCTCGCGTAGTCGACCACCCGGTAGGTGTACACGTACCCCGGCGCTTGGATGAGCAAGGTGTATGGGTTGTGCGTCCCCGGGTACCGGGCCGCGGTGAACCCGGCCAGATTGAGATGCCAGATCATCCGCCCGAGTAACTCGAAGCGGTTGGCGTCGCGCGTCGGCTGGTCGACGACGATGGCCCCCAAACTGCTGAACTCGGCGTAGGTCCCGCAAACGATGAGGCCCATCGTGTACGGCGTGAGCGGCGCGCCGGCCGTGACATGCCCGGTCGGTCCGGCTGACGAACAGCCGAGATTGCCCTGGCCGCCTTCGTCGGGGGGCGGCGGCGTCCCACCACCCGGCGGGGACGGCGGGGGCGGATTGCCCCCTGGGGGCGGGGTGCCTCCGGTCGGCCCGGCGGCGGTTGTCGTTCTGAGCGCCTGCGTCGCGGTCGTCTGCGCGGCGGTCACCTGCGTGCCCAAACTGGTCAGCGACGCCGCATGGGTCGACTGGGTGGCGGCAATCGTCTTCTGCTGGTCCAGCACGGCATAGTGCGCGTCCCACAGGAGCCGGAGCGACTTCGCGGCGGCCGGATCGGTGATCTGGTTGATGTGCGGATAACTGCGCGGCGCGGCGACGGGCGTGGGCGGCGGCCCTTGGAGCACAGCCGGAATCCGCGGCGAGAACGGCGGGGGCGGCGCGGGCGGTGGCGCGGGCGGCGGCGGCGTCGGACTCGGGCCGGGCACCGGGGGTGCGAGCGCGGCCACGATCGCCTCGACGTGCGGAATCAGGGCTGGATGGTCCACCGCGCCGGTTGGACGGGCGTAGGCGAACGCGAACAAGCCCCCGAATGTGCGGGCCATCGCCTACCACACCTCGGGGGTCAACGGGTTGGGTATGAAAGGGGGGGGATAAACCACGCTACTGATCCGCCAGTAACGCATCCCCGCACGCGTCGATGATGGCCGCAATCTGATCGACCGCCGCGACCCACGCCGGGTTCCCGCGGTCGTAGGCTTGCGCGATGAGATAGATCGGCGTGCCCGCCGCCGCCGCGACGACCTGCGCAATCGCCGTCTGCGTCGCCGCGTACTGCGCCGCGTAACTGCCCGCCGGGGTATCAAAGTAGATTTCCGGCGCGTAGGCATCGACCCCGGTCGGCGCTTGCCATCCGGCGGTCAGTTGTCCCGGCCGGAGTGTCGCGATGATGGGCTTGCTCGGCAGACCGTTCAGCGCGAGATTCGCCCGGAACGTGGCGGCTTGGGCCGACAGGCTCATCGCGTCGCCCTCGCCGGTCACGAGCCCCGCGACCAGGTCCCACCGCGACTTCATGACATCAATGTCTTCCTGATTGCCCGAGCAGAAGATCGCGCCGGCGGCGACCGCCGCGCCGCGCATCGTGTCGGCCGCGCCGGGCGGCAACGTCCCGCTGCCGTCCTTGTAGTTGTCGATCGACAGCACCGTGCAGTTCTGCGTCGGCCGGTAGTCGCCATACCGCCCCGACGAGTAGTACCAGCCGACCCACTTCTTGAGCGTGGGCAAGCCGCTGACGAGGTTGACGGGCGCAAGGGCGGCTTGGGTGACCCACTTCAGACTGGTGCCGTCGACCGTGGCCAGCCGGTTCTCTCCGGTCACGACGTTCACGTCTTGGACTTGGAGCGTGACCCGTGAATCGCCCGCATCCGTCGCCCAGTTGATCCGCACGACGCCCGGCGAGATTTCCATCGCATCGGGATTGAATCCCTCAGACAGCGGGGCCGAGAGGTAGAAGCCGATGGCCGAGTCTTTTAGGCGAATACTCAGGAGTTCGGTGCGCTCGACGAGCGCGACCGTGCCATTCATGAGCGGGACCGGAATCGTCCAGTTGACGCCTGGGCGCGCGAACGTCGGGACGACCGTCCCGTCCACCGTCCGCACCTGCCACGTGAGACTCGTATCCGCGTAGGCGAAGTAGCCGGTACGGACGGGAATCGGCTGCTGCAAGCCGAGGGGCACATCGAGCGAGACGCGCTTCACGCCCGCGGCGGTGTAACTGTCGAGGCCCCGGCCGACGTGGGTGTTCGTGATGAGGACCACGTCGCCCTCTTCGCTCACCCCGCCGCTCGCCCCAGAGGAGAAGGGCCCGAAGCCGCTGACGTTGGTGTACGCGCCGTAGCCATCGCGCCACGCCGCGACGACGCCACCCCCGGCATGCAGGATGTTCGCGCCCCCAGCCACGACGCCGGCGAGCGGCGTCACGAGTCCGGTCGTCGTGGTGTAGACCTTCAGGGTGACGTCCGCGTTGTCCTGAAACACCATCTGCGTGGCGGTCAGCCAATCGGCCCCGCCGCCGAGAATCCCGGCCAAGGCCGGAGGCGTCGCGCCGTCGATCGACAGCGTGATGTTGCCAACGCCGCAGGCGGACACGCCGAGGGGGGACAGCCGCGGCATTACGATCCCCCGCCGGACGTAGCCGCGGCGATGCTCGTATTCACCATGTTGCGGGTCCGGTCGTTATCGGAGTTGCCCCACGGCCGCCGCAGGATCGGGTCGCCGCCGCCAAAGGGTTGAATCGTCACATGGCTCTCTTCCTGGTACAGCCAGAACGGAGCGTCACTCGTGAACACGTACTTGAACATGATCCCGTTGCGCGGGTTGAACGGGACAAACCGCATCTGCTTCACGTTGCCGGTCGACGGAATCGTGTAGGTGTCGGTCACGACCGACCCGGTCTGATTGATCCAGGTCGACATCGTGAGCGTGACCACCGCGCTTGACTTGAGCGTCACCTGCGACTCGATGATGGACTGGAACGCGCCCAAGTCGTGGTCGGTCTCCTGCGTCTCAAACCGATTGAGTTGGAACGGTTCCTCGTCGAACACCGGCCGCAGCGAGTAGAGCCGCGAGGGGTTGTCGTCGACCGGGAAGAACCGCCACACCCGCCCGAGAATCTGCGGGAAGGACACCTGCACCACTTTGCGCCCGTTCGTGTTGACCGTGAGGGTCGTCGCAATCACCCCATCGGCTTCGACCGTGACCTGTTTGTCCTGCCCGAACGAGTCCATCTCGAAGATGACGGCCTTCATCCATTTGTCCGACTGCGTGCCGAAGATGGAGAACGGCTCATTCCAGTTGGTCTGCTCGGACGGCTCGGTCTGGAGGTGCCACCGATGCTGATAGAGCAAGCCGATGTGGTCATCGGTCGCGATGAACCGGAAGACGTGGCCGCGCCCCCACGGGAGGGTCAGGTGCACCACGTTCCGGCCCACCGTGTTGATGGTCTGCGTCTTGATGAGCACCTCATCGACGTAGACCTCAATCGTCTTATCCAGCCCGAACGTGTCGCAGTAGAGGTCGAGCCCCGTGTAGTACTGGTCCCAGGCATTCTCGAAATGAATGTCCCACTTACTGATGCGAGGCGGTTCGTTGACGACGTTCCAGTCCAACCGGTACAGGATCCACGCCTTGCAGTCGTCATCGGGACGCAACCGGATCTTGTGCGCCGGGAGCGCGGGCCACGAATACGCGATCTTGTGCCGCCCGTCGGCCGTGACTTGGAGCACCGCGATGTCGGAGATGACGCCCTCCCAGTCGCGTTCGACGTGAATCGTGCGCGTCACATTGCCGGTGTCGACATCGAGCGTGAGGCCCATGACGTATTTCTCGTCCGGGTGCTCGAGGTCGTCCCATTGGGTGACGCGGTTGATCGTGACATCGGGCTGGAGCGCGTAGCTCGTGCCCATGAAGTAGAGCGTCGGGGGCGTGTTGGCGGTCTCCCACACAATCTCGGTCGACAGGTTCCGGCAGTGCTGCGGGATAAGGCCGAAGGAATCGAAGATGGACCGCACCCGCCCCGGCCCGGCACTCACGGTCTGCGACGGGTTGACGACCGTCCAGTTGTTCAGGAGGTTGGTGAGCGTGAGCGTGGTCGACGCGCAGTCGACATCGAGAATCTGGTCGGTCAGCAGTTTCTCTTCGCGCGGGCGTCCGAAGTCCCACGCGGCCGTCCGCACCAGCACACTGATGCCTGCGCCGTCGTCACTTGTGCCGTCATGCGTGTAACTCGCCCCCGAGGCCACGCCGCCAATCAACAGCCGCGAGTCCGCCCCGACGCCTTCGGCATAGAGGGTCGCGTTCTGCACGCCGAACCGGTAGTGCCGCCACTGCTTGGTGAGGATCTGAAGGATCATCACCTGGCGCGACCCCTGCGTGTCCTGGTACTGGAAGTACAGTTCGTTCCGGTAGACGGCGAGGCGGAGCGCCGGTTCGATGCTGAAGTCGATCGGGAAGTAGCCGTTCTGCTCCTGGCCTTGGAAGAGCGGGGTAATGTCTTCCGAGACGAGCTGCTCGTCGCCACCGGTCGTGCGGTAGACGCCATCGTTCGCCACGAACCAGATGGCCCCGGTGCCGACCGCGACCGCCCACCGCCCCGCCAGGCCCCGCGTGCAGCCACTCGGGTTGGACGTCATCCCGGCATCGCCCGTGATGTTCGGGTAGAGCGTGTAGCCGCGCAGTTTGCTGAAGACGAACGGTTGGCCGCCGTAGACGACGCCGTTCTGGAGCGCCTCGCTCGGCGCGCAGACCTCGTGCGCGAGACTCGGCGGCCAATGATCCGGTTCCCCGGGCGTGCAGGCGTAGACGTAGCCGGG
>DATMZL010001540.1:0-5091 GCA_035607075.1 Polyangia bacterium | reverse complement strand
GGCAGCGCAGCGCGGCCTGACAACCCATGTCGCTGGGCGCCTCTTCAGGGGCGGAGATCCGCCGCTCGCGAATCCCGGTTCGCGTCAGGATCCATTCGTCCGATGTGTCGACCGTCATCGCCAAATCGAGGTTGGTCACGGTCTTCGCCGGGATATATCCGCCGATTCCAGAGATCCGGATGCCCATGTGAAAATTTCCTCCCAGCTCACGTCAACGGGTTTGCGCCCACCAGCGGGGCTCGTCCGCGGGCGGCCGCCTCGCGACCTTCCGTGGACTCGATGATGAAATCGTTTCGCCGGCCGGCGGCGCCGGCTGTTCGGGCCGCGGCGTCGAACGCTCCGCCGCCCAGCTCGTCGCCTCCGGCCAGAACTTGGCGTGCGCCTTCGCGCCGACGACCAGGCCGACGTGCCCGGCGCCGATCGCCATCGACTTGAGGTCGTGCGATCCGACGTGCCGCCGGATGCCCTCCGTCGACGCGGGCGCCACCAGGTGATCGTTGCTGGCCGTGAGCAAAAGCAGAGGGCAGGTGATGCGCGACAGATCGACGCGGCGCGGGCCGACCAACAGCTCGCCGCGCACCAGCTCGTTTCGCTGGTACAGGTTCTTCACGAAAGTCCGGAAGGTCTCGCCCGCGACCGGGATGTTGTCGTTGAGCCAGCGTTCCAGCGCGAAGGTCGCCGACACCTTGTCCGGATCGTCCATCTGCTCCCAGAAGGCGATGGCCTTGTCGACGAAGTTCCGGACCGGATTCATGAACAGGAAGATGTTTTGCAGGAACCAGGCGGGGCAGTTCCCGTGGGCGGCGAGCAGCCCGTCGACATCGAAGGTCCCGCCCTGCACCCACAAGTTCAGCAGCGATTCGCGCCCCCCGAAGTCGATGGGCGCGGCCAGCAACGTCAGCGTCTTGATCGCTTCCGGATTCAACGCCGCGTGGACCGCCGCCAGCGTTCCCCCCATGCAGTAGCCGAGGAGGTGCGCCGGTCTCCCGTCGTGCTCGCGGCGAATGTGCTGGACCGAACGATCGAGAAAGCCGCTCACGTAATCGTTCAGCGTCAGCGTCCGGTCGGCGTGCGTGGGCACGCCCCAGTCGATCATGTAGACGTCGAAGCCCCGGTCCAGGTACTGGCGAACGACGCTCTTGTCGGGCTGCAGGTCGAGGATGTACGACCGGTTGATCAACGCGTAAGAGAAGAGGATCGGCTCGGCGTGCGTGGCGGGCGTCTCGCGCGTGTAGCGGAGCAGCTTGTGCGTGCGCTCCTCGAGGACGACCGTGCTGGGGGTCGTGCCGACGCGAACGTCACGAGCCGCCGCGACGACGCGCGGGACGCTGAGCAGGTTCCGCCAGAGGCGGCGCTGCTCGCCAAATAACGCCGGAAAGCCGCGCCCAGGCGCGGGGCTTGTGCCACTCGTGTCCACGATCGGTTCCTTCTTTCATCCGTCTCTCGAGTGGCGCCGCCCGCCCAGCTACATCGCCATGCCGCCGTTGATGTCCAGCACGTGGCCCGTGACGAAGCCCGCGACCGGCGACGCGAGGTAGAGCGCGCTCGCGGCGATCTCCATCGGATCGCCGAGCCGGCCGACCGGCGTCGTGTCGAGGACGTTCTGCAGAGCCTTGTCGGGCACGTGGTCGAGCATCCGCGTCCGCACGAAACCGGGCGCGATCGCGTTCACGGTGACGCCCTTGCGCGCGTACTCGCGCGCCAGCGTCTTGGTGAAGCCGATCAGCCCCGCCTTCGCCGCCGCGTAGTTCGCCTGCCCGAAGTTGCCGATGCGGCCGACGATGCTGGAGATGTTGATGACGCGTCCCCAGCCGCGCGCCGCCATCCCGTCGATGAACCGCTGGGTTATGTCGAAGACGCTGCTGAGGTTCGTATTGATGACCTCGTCCCAGGCGCCGCGGTCCATCTTGCGAAACAGGCCGTCGCGGGTGACGCCGGCGTTGTTGATCAGGATGTCGATGCTCTCGAACTCCTTGTTCACGCGCGCGCACATGGTCTCCACGTCGCCGTGCGCGCCGACGTCGAAGGCGTAGGCCTGCGACTTCCGCCCCATCTCGCGGATCTCGCGGCACACGCCCTCGGCGGCCTCGACGCCGGTGGGACTGGAACCGACGGCCACATCGGCGCCGGCGGCGGCAAGCGTCAACGCGCAGGCCCGACCGATGCCGCGCGAGCCACCGGTGACGAAGGCGCTCTTGCCGAGCAGGCTGAAGCTCGGAAACACGAACTCGTTTGTGACATGAGATGCAACAGCCATTGGAAACTCCTATCTCGACTGCGGCAACGCAATCATTTGCGTCGCTTTGATCAACGTTGGTTGCGTGAGCAATGTGAGGTTCAATCTCATCAATGCAAGGAATTGAGGCGACCGCATGTAATCTGTTACCATCGTTCGCCACTGATCGAGCCACCAGCTTCGCAGCCGGCGGGGATCATTGAGCGCCGCCAGCCTGTCGAGATGACCCCACGACAGCGCGGCGGCGCGACGCCACAGATCGAACCAGTGCAGGCTAAGCGCGAGCATCCTGAACCAGCGCGGCGGACTTCTCGTAAAAGCTCTGGAAGTCGCGGAACTGGCTCTCGGACTGCTCTTTCTGCAGGTCGAACAGCTTGCGCCACAGATCTTCGACCATCCGTCGGTAGTCGTCCGCCGACTTGGCTTCGGAGACGTGGAACGTCTGCTCGATGATCTGGATGCCGGACTTGTAGATGGCGTCGATCGCCTCGCGGTGCCGGTTCAGCATCTCGACGCCGAGCTCCATCCAGCGCTTCTGCGACCCCCTCCCCCAATCCGCCTGGGCGCCCTGGGCCGCCTCGTGCATCGGCCCAGAAAACAGCCGCGTCCAGTGCTTGAACATTTCCTGCTGCATTTGCAACGATGACTCCGACGCCTTGCGAACTCCGTCAATCAGCTGATCAAACATCGCGTCTCCTGTTCTAGCTACCGGCTGACCATCGTCGATTCCGACTTTCGGTGACCCCGGAAGCGGTTGTTTTGCGGGGTCAACATTAGGAACGCGATCCGCGGCGAACAGTAGGTCACCGGATTATTCCTCGCGACGATCGCGACGGCCCCGATTGCGCGGCCGCCGATCAGAAACGGACCAGGAACTGCGCAGGAACCACGAACCCGGTCTGGCCGACCGAGTACATGTAATAGCCGCCGGCGTACGGGCAGTCCTTGATGGCGACCGCCTCGGCGTTGATCCAGACCTGGCGCGTGCCGAACGGATACCAAGTGAACCCGATCGAGCCCTCGATCGGTGTCGCGAACGGTCCATGGATCAGGGAAGACCGACCGAAGATCTCCAGGCTGCGCAAAAAGAAATACCCGATCGACGAATCGAATCCCCAGTCGAACATGCTCGTGATCGGCAACGGACCGTCGGCTTTGAAATTATTCAGCCAGCGCATGTAGAACTCGACGTTGAACGCGAAGCCGCCGTACTTGATGCCGCCGTCGATCGCCCACAGGTAGTGATCTGACAGCGCGATCGTGACGCCGGGCGCGAGCGAGCCCGTCTGGAACAGGAACTGCCCATCCGAGATGAAGGTGGCGTTGTTCTCGGGCGCGGCCGTCGAGAGATCCGACAGGCGATCCTCGCGCGCCACCGTGCCTGACGTCCCGATGCGCAGCGCCACCTCGTCGTGATGCTCGTAGTCGTTCCAGTAGGGCCCGAAGTCAGCCCGGTCGTACCAGATCGTCGCGGCGGCGGCGAAGCGGTTGTCGATGTTCACGGACTTGATGTCCAGCGTGTTCAACGAGTTGCCGATCATCGCGAGGTAATTGAAGCCGGGCCCCGCCTCGTTGTTGGCCCAGATGCCCTGCGTGAAACCGGGCCGGAAGTAGTTCGTCGACATGCTGCGGTCCGTCCCGTGAAACCAGGGGTAGGTCCCGGTCATGCTGCGCGCGCTCGGCAGCGAGAAATATCCGGCGCGCAGCGCGAACCACTTGTCGAAGACGAAGCCCACGTAGCCTGCGGCCGTCGCAACCAGCGTCGCGCTGGACGTGAAAACCAGGATGTTGAAATCGAGACGCGGATCGAACGCGTAGCCGGAAAAGTAGAAAACGTCGCGCGTCAGCTGGATGTCGTTGCGGCGCTGGACGTCGTGCTCGACGCCCATGTGATCCGTGTACGTCTTGTTGGTCGCGAGGCTGTTCGTGTACTTGAACTGCGACACGTGGTTGAGCCGCAGCCGGAATGGCATCGAGCTGCCAGGCGGCGCCGACACCAGCACGAAGCCCTTGTCCCAGTGGGGCAGCTGCCAGGCGGTGGGTTGTGCCGCCGGTGAAGCGGGCGCTGCGGGCGCGTCGGACGGATGCGCGACCTCGGACTTCGGCGCCTCGGCGAGCCCGGGCACCTCGGGCCGGTTGGGCGTCCCCAGCGGCTGCACGGGCGGCGGCGGTATCTGCGCGGCGGCAGGCGCGTCGGGTGGCGGCGGCGACGCCGGCGGCGCGTCGGGCGACGGCTGCGCCCCCGCGCGCGCCGACAACGCCGAACAGAGAAGCGCCAGCGCGACCGCCGACCGGCGCATCAGGTCGGCCACATCGGTGCGGGCGCCTCGACGCTTTCGACGAGCGTCTCGTGTTCGCCGGGAATCGCCGTCCGGCCAGCCGCCAGCTTCGCGAGAAACTCGTTAGCCTGGGCCTCGCCGTCCGCCATCAACCTTTCGATGTGGGCCGGCTGGCGTGACAGCTTGCTTGCGTAGTCCAGGTCCTCCTGCAGCGCCCGCGACATGCGGATGAAGTGCACCGCGATCGGCTCCCGCGCTTCGATGCCGAAGCGGGCGCGGAAGTTGTCCGTCAGCGCGCCCTCCTGGATCAGCGTGTTCCACATGTCGACGACCTGCAGTTCGTGCTGCAGGCTCAGGTTGCCGGCCAGATGGTTGCGGCGATCCGTGATGTCGGCCGGCATCTCGGGCACGTCGTCGTGCTGCGCCGGGTTCACCTGGATGATCCAGATCTCGTCCGGTCGGGGCGCGGTGCCGATGAACGGCCGCTGCATCAGCGCGATGATGGGCGGATTGCTCGCGAAGATGCCGTCCCAGTACGCGTGACCGTCGGCCCAGACGGCGGGGAACAGCGTCGGG
>DATMZL010001192.1:0-4654 GCA_035607075.1 Polyangia bacterium | reverse complement strand
GCCCGATCCCGACCTCTGCCTGCGCTGCGCTGGCGTCGTCGCTAGTAATGTGGACAGTGTAGATAGGAAAGGGAATCAGCCATCGTGAGCGAGCCCGCATCGTCCCCGAGCGCCCGCCGCAAGTACCTGCTGTTCGCGATCTTCACCGCCATCAGCCTCGTGCTGGATCAGTGGACGAAGATCCTCGCCCGCCATCACCTGCGCCCGCGCGGGCCGTACAACCCGAAGGTCATCGTCGACGGCTGGTTCGACCTGCGCTACGCGGAGAACCCGGGCGTCGCGTTCAGCATGCTCCAGGACATCCCGGGCGGGCGGATCTGGTTGACCATCCTCGCCGTGGGCGCGTTCGTGCTGGTGCTCTATTACCTGCGCAAGACGCCGATCGAGAACACGCGCCTCCACGTGGCGCTGGGCCTTGTCGGCGGCGGCGCGATCGGAAACCTCGTCGACCGCGTCATCTACGGGCGCGTGACGGACTTCATCGTCTGGAAGGTCGTCCTGAAGAAGCCGTTCGCGTGGCTGGACCCGGGCCTGCACGAATGGCCCGCCTTCAACATCGCAGACGCGGCGCTGTGCATCGGCGTCGGGCTGATGCTGCTGGACATGGCGATCTCGTGGTGGGCCGCCCGCAAGGCGCACGCGCAGACGCCGCCCGCCAAGGCATAACCCGTGTTTCCGACCCTGTTCACGCTGCGACTTGGCGGACGGGAGATCGCGTTCCACAGCTACGGCATCCTGATCGCCCTCGGCCTCGGGCTGGGGATCGCCCTCGCCTACCGCCAGGCGCGGCGGCAGGGGCTGGACCGCGGGCGCGTGCTGGACGCGGCGTTCTGGATGATCGTCGCCGGTCTGATCGGATCGCGCATCGCCTACGCGATCGTCAACGCGGGCGACTTCGCACGCATCTGCTTCCACGGCGGTGGCGGCGAGGCGCGGCCCTTCGGCGGCGTCGTGTCCGACTGCGCGCGCATCCTGGCCGTGTGGCAAGGCGGCCTGGTGTTCTACGGCGGTGTCGCCGGCGCTGCGCTCGTCGGCTGGCGCTTCGCAAAGCGCGAGGGCTGGTCTTTCGGCACGTTCGGCGATCTTTTTGCGCCCGCGCTTGCGCTCGGCCACGCGTTCGGAAGGCTCGGCTGCTTCGCGGCGGGCTGCTGCTTCGGCAAGGTGGGCGGCGGGCACTGGGCGGCGGCGTTTCCGCGGGGATCGGTCGCGTTCGACGAGCTGGCCGCGACCGGCGGGGTCCCGCCTGGCTGGGACACCACGCCCGGCCTGCATCCGACCCAGCTCTACGAAGCGTTCGGTGAGTTCGCGATCTTTTTCACCTTGGTGGCGCTGTCGTCGCGCCCGCGCGTCCGGCGCCATCCGGGCGCGCTGCTGGTCAGCTACCTCGGCCTTTACGCCTTCCTCCGCTTCGTCGTCGAGATGTTCCGCGGCGACGTCATCCGCGGCCTCGTCGTCGCGATGGACACGCCGCGCCTGGCGCGATGGCTGCACCTGCCCCTGCACGAGCCCATCTTCCTGTCGGTGGGCCAGCTCGCCAGCCTGATCGTTCTCGCGCTGTGCGGCGTCGCGTGGGCGATGTGGCGCCGCGGGCTACCAGCGCGTCCCGGTCGTCGCCGCGCGGATGACCCGCAGGATGACGAGTAGGACCAGCGCGCCGACGAACGCGACGACGATCGTCCCCGGGATGCCGCTCCACGGGACGTGGATGTGCAAGCCGCGGAAGATGAAGCCGCCGATGAAGGCGCCGACGACGCCGATGACGATGTCGCCGATGAGGCCGTAGCCGCCGCCCGCCACCGCCGACGCGAGCCAACCCGCGATCAGGCCAACGACCAGCCAGATGAGCAATGTCTCTAGCGTCATGTCCGCACCTGCGACCCAAGCTAGCCACGCCTCGCGCGAGGGTAAGGGTCTTACCGATCCTGTTTGCGGACGTGCTTGGTGTCCCAGGTCGCCGGGTCGACAAGCTGGACCTGGAACAACGGCGCCGCGTCGCCCAGCTCGGACCTGTCGTCCGTGAACGCGAAGACGATCACGACGCCCGCCCGCCGGTAGTGCCAGAAGAAGCCGCCCACCGTCGCGAAGACGTGATCGCCATACGCCAGGTCCGGGCGGCCGAGCAAGTCGCGCACGTCGGCGGCGTGCGCTGACGAACCGACGATCTCTCGAGCGCCGTCTCGCAAGGCGGGACCTGTGACGACGATGACGTCGTCGTGCGGACCGTACGCCGCGCGCGGGGCGTTCGGCCCCGCTTTCTCGACGGCGGCACGCTTCACGCCGGGCGCGACGCCGGCGATGTTGTACGCGTGTGCCTCGGCCGCGGGTGGGTTGGCGAGCTTGCCGTTCGCCGCCAGCCACGCCTTCGCGATCGGACCACCTTCGTGCGTCAGCCAGGCGCGCGCGACGGCCGCGACATCGGCTTCCGGGCGCGCGAGCAACGGGCCGACGTCGGCGACCACCAGCGCGATCGGTCCGCCCTTCCCGTCCCGCACGAACACGTGCCAGTCGACCGTGCGATCGAGCCCGCGCCGATCGCTGACAACGCACGCATGGAACAGGCCCAATATGGCCGGAACGTCGTTCCCGCGCAGGACACGGACAATGGCGTCGCGATCGTCCAGCAGCGCCGCCGCGCGGCCCGCGCCGGTTCCGCCGCGCGCCAGCAGCGCGCGCAGCTCGGGTCCGACGGACGCCGCGAGCACGTTCCTCCCGTTCAGCGCGATGCGCAGCAACCGATCGTCCAGATCGCGATCGGCGAGCCGCGCGACGACGTGACGCCGGGCGGCCGGCGCCGACCAGGCGAACAGCGGCGCCTCCAGCGCGAACGCGACGGCAGGCGGCCGCGTGCGGCGCACGGACGCGATCACCTGTGCGGCCGTCTCGTCGTCGATGTCCGGCTCGTGAGCCAGGTGGATGCCGAGCGCCAGCGTCGCGTCCGGCGAGCGCCGGCTGTCGATGTCGCCATAGCGAATCAGCTCCATGCCGTCGGGCGTGGCGGCGGCGTGCGCGTACGCCTGCAGCGCGGCGACCGCCGAAAGCGGCTTCTGGCCGCCACACGCCCTGATCGCGCTCAGGAACGCTTCGCGCTCCCATTCGACCCCGAGGTGCGCCTTCAGCGCTTTGCGCAGCGCCGGCAGCGCGCGCGGATCGCGGAAGTGCTCCAGCGCGCCCGCCGCGCGCGCGCCGACGTAGTCGGTCTCTGTCTCGACGACGTGAATCAGCCCCGGGATCGCCTCGGGCAGCTCCAGCCGCTCGAGGCTGCTGATGTATTCGGCGCGCGGGCTGGTGTGGTAGTTGACGCCGTCGGCCCACTTGCGATCGGCCAGCCAGGGCAAGAGCGCGATCGCGACGTCGCGGCGGGGCGGCTTCTTGTTCGAGCTGTCGCGGTCGGCGAGCTGCGCCAGAATGTGGGCCACGTTGGAGCGAACGACGCCCTTCGTCGCCAGCTTCGGGATCAACCACGGAACCCAGCGACCGGGATCCGTCTCGAGCGTCCAGCCGAGCGGGCTGTACATCGCAGAGCCGTCGGTGGGCGCGCGCAGCGTCGCGTCGCCGAGCTGCGCGGCGTACCAGTCGTCGCGGCCGGACCAGGTACTCGTCAGCAGCACCCGAAGCGCCTCGTCGCGGGCAGTCGCGGGAGCCTTGCGGTTCTCTGCGGCCGCCCTCAGGATCGGGTGCAGGCGTTCGCGCTCGCGGTCGCCCAAGCCGAAGCGCGCGGCGTGCTCGTAGAGAAGTACCTGCGCGTGCGTGCGCAGACGAACCTCGTCGGCGCGTTCGTACGTGCGCAACGCAGCGAGCGCTGTCTCGGGCGGGCCGCCGGCGAGCAGCTTTCCCAGGCCTTCGCACTGCACTAAGTAGACGCTCATCTCGCGCGACGCCTTCTCGTCTTCCGGCGACGCCCACGCGCCGGCGCGCGACGGCAGGCCCGCCACGAAGACTGGGATCGTAGCCAGAAACGCGACGCAGACGCCCGACCGCACGATCAATCGACAACCCGGCGCCGGCGTAGGTTCCGCGCGTTCAGCCGGCGCCGCACAGCGCAGCGAACGCACGCGCCTTGATCTCCGTCTCGGCCAGCTCGCCTTCGGGCGTCGAGTCCGCGACGATGCCGCCGCCTACCGACAGCGACAACCGGCCGCCGCGCACGAGCGCCGTCCGGATCGCGATCGCCAGGTCGAGATCGCCCGCCGCGCCCAGCCAGCCCGTCGCACCCGTGTAGGGCCCACGCGCGGCGGGCTCCAGCTCGTCGATGATCTGCATCGCCCGCCGCTTGGGCGCGCCCGTGATCGAGCCGCCCGGGAAGGTCGCCTCCAGCAACGCCGACAGGCCGACATCCGGGCGCAGGCGGCCGCGCACCGTGCTGACCAGGTGAAGCACGGTCGGCAGCGCGACGACGCGCGCGAGCGACGCCACCTCGACGCTGCCCGTGCGGCAGACCCGTCCCAGGTCGTTGCGTTCGAGGTCGACGATCATCACGTGCTCGGCCCGGTCCTTTGCGGACGCGGCCAGCGCCGCCGCGGCCTGGCGGTCGGCGTCCGGCGTCGCGCCGCGCGATCGGGTCCCCTTGATCGGCCGCGTCTCGATCGCGCCCTCCGGCGTGACCGCGAGGAAGCGCTCGGGCGAGTTTCCGACCAGCGCGCCCTGCCCATCCGCG